>DSBM01000133.1 GCA_011049425.1 Candidatus Aminicenantes bacterium | reverse complement strand
CAGGGGCCCCGCCGCAAGTATTACCAGCTCACGCCCCAGGGCAGTGAAGTGCTTGACGAATTGACCCATACCATGGTCCTGCCCATGCTTCAGGCGCTCAGCCATTTGATGCAACTGCATTTCCCCGCGGTGGCCGCATCGCTTCTGAGCATGACGCAAACCAGCCGGGAACACAGCCTGGAAGCTTCACCACAGGTGGTTATTTCATGAAGGCATTGCTTGTTTATCCGCAATACCCGGACACGTTCTGGAGTTTTAAACACGCCATCCGCTTCATCTCCAAGAAATCGGTCTACCCCCCCCTGGGGCTGCTCACCGTGGCGGCCATGTTACCGGCGGACTGGCAGTTGGAACTGGTGGACATGAACGTCTCGTCCCTGCGTGAGCGTCACCTGGCCTGGGCGGACATGGTTTTTATCAGCGCCATGGCCGTTCAACAGAAATCAACCCGTGAAGTGATCCGCATGGCCAAACAGGCCGGCAAACCGATAGTGGCCGGAGGCCCCCTGTTCACCGAAGCCCCCGACACCTTTCCCGAAGTAAACCACTTGGTACTCAACGAAGCGGAGGCCACATTGCCCCCCTTTCTTTCCGACCTACACCAAGGTCATGCCCGCAAGGTTTACACCGCCCGTCAGTTTCCTGAACTCAGCCTCACCCCGACTCCGCTGTGGCACTTGCTGAAAATGAAAAAATACGTTTCCATGAACCTGCAATACTCCCGCGGTTGCCCCTATAACTGCGAATTTTGCAGCATTACCGCCCTTTTCGGCCGCCGGGTCCGCACCAAGAGCGCCGGCCAGGTCGTAGCGGAACTTAACAGCCTTTATGACCGGGGCTGGCGCGGAGGGGTCTTTTTTGTAGACGACAATTTCATCGGCAACCGTCCCGCCCTGAAAACCGAAGTCCTTCCCCCCATTATTGAGTGGATGAAACAACACCGCTCACCTTTCAATTTCAATACCGAGGCCTCCATCGACCTGGCCGATGACGACGAGTTGTTGACCCTGATGGTAAAAGCGGGTTTCGACCAGGTGTTTATCGGCATCGAGACCCCGGACAAGGACAGCCTGGTGGCATGCGGAAAAATGCAGAACGCCGGCCGTGACCTGGACTCCAGCGTCAAACACATCCAGGCATCGGGTTTGGAAGTGACCGGCGGCTTTATCGTGGGCTTTGACAACGATTCTCCCTCAATTTTTCACCGTCAGATCGAGTTCATCCAGAACAGCGGCATTGTCACGGCCATGGTGGGCCTGCTGAACGCCCCCCGCAACACCCGGCTCTACCAGCGCCTGCAACAGGAGAAGCGCCTGTTGAAAGGTTTTTCCGGAGACAACACCGATTTTTCCATCAACTTCCTGCCGCGCATGGATTACCAGGAACTCATCCGCGGCTACCAGCGCATCCTGCAATCCATCTACGCCTGCAAGCCCTACACCCGCCGCGTCCAGGAGTTTCTGCGGCAAAAGGCCCGCTGCCTGAAAAATTTGCGCCGTTCAGGGAAAACGCCCCCCCGCAGCAGTGTGCCGCTGCGTTTTTACCATATCAAGGCGGCCATCCGCGCCTTTTTCGTGCTGGGAATCTTTGACCGCGGCCGCAAGTACTATTGGAAACTGGTTTTCTGGTCGCTATTCCGCTGTCCGCGCCTGTTTCCCCAGGCCATCACTTTCGCCATTTACGGCTTCCACTTCCGCCGCGTATTCCACACCAGCCGCGCCGGCTGATCACCAAGCGCTTACAGCAGTTTTTTGCCGATCAGGAAACTGACGGCCGCGACAGACCCGCTCAGCACCATGCCCCAGATGATGTCCACGATCACGATCGGCATGGGCCAGCCCTTCAGGGTGGCCAGGTTGGTGAGGTCGTAGGTGGCGTACGTAAAGAAACCGAACAACACCCCCATCAGCAGGCAATGGGCAAAAGAGTTTTTATCCAGCCCCGGCAATACCGCAAACACCAGGATGCCCACGATAAACAACAGGTAGAAAATCATCGCCGCCGGCCAGTTGAATTTCGGCGCCAGGAAATCGCCCAGGTGGCGGCGGTAAAACCCCTTGGCCACGAACCCCAGCCACACCATGTCGATCACAAAAAACACCGGAACCGTAAACAAATAGAGCAGGAAAACTTTCTTTATGCCCATCACTGCCTCCCGCAAAACTATACAGGAAATATAGAGAAAAGTGGAATGGGGCGGTTCACGAACCGCCCCTTACCTCCTGTCACCTTCTTTTTAACTTTTCAACTGTTTTTCCAGGCGGGTTGCAATCCCACTCTTCACACATTAATATACACATATAGAGGTGTATTATGCGAACCAACGTGGTTTTGGATGATCAACTGGTGGACGAAGCCCTGCGCCTGTCAAAAGAGATCCGTACCAAGCGGGAGCTGATCGATACCGCCCTGCGTGAATTTATTCAGCGCCGGCGCATGAAGGACCTGCGAAAACTGCGTGGAAAAATCCACTTTGCCGCCGGCTACGATCACAAAGCCATGCGGGCCGGCAAATGATCCTGGCAGACACATCGGTCCTGATCGAATACCTGCGCAACGGCAACAGCCCAATAGCAGAACTGTTTGAACGTGTACTGAATAGCGAGATCCCCTGGGGGATCACCCCCCTGGTTTACCAGGAAGTGTTGCAAGGATCCCGCGACGCCAATGAATTCAATCGGCTAAAACGCTACTTTGATACCCTCCCCGTCTTCACATTGAAAAACGGCCTTGCCTCCTATGAGCGCGCGGCCCGGCTCAATATACGTTGCCGCAAAGCCGGTGTAACGGTGCGTAGCAGCGTTGACCTCTTAATCGCCGAAACTGCCATCGAGCATGACCTGTTTCTTTTCCACCACGACGCGGACTTTAACCGCATGACCACCGCCGTCCCGGAACTGCAAATCTTTACCGGACTGATCGGAACATCAGGCTAGTGACAAGGGAGGCCACGGGGGGCTCCCCTACGCCTGTCACACTCAAAGTTGAAGAGTTGGGAAGTTGAAAAAAGGACTCATTCGTTGAGCTTTTCTCATTCAAAACTCAAAATTATTCATTCAAAACTCTCTCATGGGTTATAATCGCCTCATGAAACGCGCATTGATTCTTTCTACCGTCCTGACCCTGGGCTTGATCTTCATTCTGCCTCGTCCGTCGTCGGCCTGCACCGGTGCCGTGGTTTCCGCCAACGGCAGTGCCTCGGGCCGGCCCATCCTGTGGAAAAACCGCGACACCGACTACTTTTCAAACAAAGTGGTGTACGTCACGGATCAGCCCTTTTCCTACATCGCCCTGGTCAACGCCCACGCCCCGGACGGGCGCCACGCCTTCGCGGGCCTCAACGCCGCCGGTTTCGGCATCATCAACACCGTGGCCTACAACCTGCCCCTGCACCAGAATGAAATGCAGGACCTGGAGGGAATCGTCATGGGCGACGCCCTGCGCACCTGCCGCACCGTAATGGACTTTTCCGCCTACCTGGAAACGCGCCAAGGGCCGGACCTGGGCAGCCAGGCCACCTTCGGTGTCATGGACGCGGCGGGCCGTGCCTGGTTGTTCGAAGTCCACAACCACGGCTACACCGTGCACGACGCGGACAAAGAGGCCCGCGACTACCTGGTGGTCACCAACTTCGCCCGCTCGGGTCCGAAAAACAAGGGCGCCGGTTACCTGCGCTTTGCCCGGGCAACCGAATTGTTCAACACCTTTCCCAAGGGCCAGGTGGATTTTGAAACCATCCTTACCCGTTTCACCCGCGATACCGGCCACACCCTGCCGCACCACCCGGATCCGGACACCTGGAAGCGATCACCCAAGGATTCACCAAACTGGATCTACGCGTCCGACTGTATTTCCCGGCCCTACACCTCGGCGGCCGTGGTCATGGTTGGGAAAGACCCCGATGACCCCAAATCCGTGGCCACCCTGTGGGCGATTCCCGGCCAGCCCATGTGCGCCGCGGCCCTCCCCCTTTGGGTGGAATCCGGAGAGGTACCCGAAGATCTATGGAAAGGCAAAGACGCCCTCCTGTGGCAACAATCCCTCGCCCTGAAAGCCCGCCTCTTTCCCTTGCGAGGCGGCAACCGCCACGAGTACATGAATCTGACCATCCTGGACAACGCCGCTGGAACCGGCATCCTCCCCCCCATCCTCAAACAGGAACAGGCCATCCTCAAAGAAACCCGAATTTTCCTCTCCCAACCCCACACCCCCGCCGAACTCGCCGCCTTCCAACGCCGAATCAGCACCATTGACAGCCCAACAACTGCTTCTCCATCACCACAAGGAAGACCCTGAATCCAGT
>DSBM01000132.1 GCA_011049425.1 Candidatus Aminicenantes bacterium | reverse complement strand
GAGACGGCAGGATAACTTGTGATGCAAGCTGAAAATGTTTTGGTTTGGGTCTTTGCGCCGCGGGCGTGGGCGGGCGCAGCCATCGCCCCCGCCGCGGCGCCGCCGGGCAATTGAGATGAGACCGTTATGCTGATGCGCGTATTTTCCCTGGTTTATGACTCCGCCGCCGGAGGCTTTGACGCGTCTGTGGTCAACGAGTTTCTGTACAGCCGCAAATTGCTGCGCCTGGAAACGGCTTTTTTTGTTCACGACGGCGTGCCCCAATGGTCGGTGCTGGTCGCCTGCGAGGAAATCCTGCCCGAGAATGAATCTGCTGATAAAGATCCACTGGAAGCGGGTCTGAATGAGTGGCAGCGCATCCTGCTGCGGCGCCTGCGCGAGTGGCGCAAAGCCGCCGCGGAAAAGCGCGGCATTCCGGTATTTTTGGTGGCCACCAACCGCCAGTTGCAGGAGATCGTGATCAAGGCCCCGGATTCCCTGGAAAAATTGCGTTCCATTCGTGGTTTGGGACAGAAAAAAGTCAAAGATTACGGTAAAGAGATCCTGGAGCTTCTGGCGGCCTTTTTCAAGAAGAAATGAACGAACAATTTCCACTGTTCGTGTTGTGGTACGCGGTGCTGGACTGGATCCTGGATCGGGTGGAGCAGTATCCGCGCAGCGTCCGCTTCACCGTGTCCGACCGCATCGCGCGCCTGGCGCTGCAGGTGATGGAGGGGATCGTAACCGCCATCCACACGCGGGCGCGCTCGCATATATTGCGTGACGTGGACGCATATATGGAAATCCTGCGCGTATATATGCGATTGTCCATGGACAGAAAGTACATCTCCATGCGTCAGTACGAGTACATCAGCGGTGAGATCAACCGCGCCGGGCAGATGCTCGGCGGCTGGCGCAAAGCGACCAAGGGTGGATTAGATGCCGGACCTGTTTAACCGGATGGCATCTTTTAGCAACCTGTACGCGGCGTATAGACGAGCCGCCCGGGGTAGTCGCAATGCCGCGGGTACGGCTTGTTTTGTATTCCACGCGGAACGGGAGTTGCTGAAGCTCCGGGAAGAGTTGCTTTCCGGGAGCTATGCCCCTGGCCTTTATCGTTACTTTACCATCCACGATCCCAAGGAAAGAATGATCTGCGTGGCCCCATTCCGTGACCGCGTGGTGCATCACGCCCTGGTGGGTGTGCTGGAACCTTTATTTGAAAAGGGCTTTATCTTTCACTCCTACGCATCCCGCGTGGGCAAGGGCACTCATCGTGCTGTAAAAGCCGCTCAACGGTTCGCCTCGATTTCCCCCTGGTATTTCCAGGCGGATATTCACAAGTACTTCGACTCCATTGATCACGGCATTCTGTTGCGAATCCTGGAGCGCAAGACAACCGACAACCGCTTGCTGCAACTGGCGGCGCGCATCCTGGAAACCAGCGACCGCAGCCGGGGCACAAACGAGGGACGCGGATTACCGGTGGGCAACCTCACCTCCCAGTTCTTTGCCAACTGCTACCTGGATCGCCTGGATCATTTTATCAAGCAGGGGTTGCGGGCGCACCGCTACCTGCGCTACATGGATGATTTCCTGCTTTTCGGGGAATCCAGACTGCAACTCGGAGCATATCGCGATCAGCTCTCGGATTTTCTATACCGGGAGTTGAGGCTAAATTTGAAACCCGCGGCCACACGCCTTCAACCCTGTTTGCATGGTATCAATTTTCTGGGGGTGCGTATTTTCCCGGGAGTCATCCGGCTCCGGACCCGCAACCGTATTTATATGCGCAGACGTGCGGGCCAGCGGGTGCGGGAATACCGCAAAGGTGGAATATTGGAAGACCAGCTGGCCCAATCCATGCAAAGTGTCTCCGGACATATGGAAAACTATGCATCACCAATAACGAGGTGTCTCTTTTGGGATGCCGTCTGGGGTCAGCCCACAAAGGCTCCAACCGCGTCAAACGCGGCGGCAGCTGGAACAACAACGCCGACAACTGCCGTTCAGCCAATCGCAACAACAACCACCCGTCCAACCGCAACAACAACCTCGGCTTCCGCCTTTGCAGCACATGCCCGAAAATGGACCGCGGCGCCCACGGGTTTCGCCGGCAACAGCGGCATGTACCGGGCGGGCTCCCGTATCCCGGTTTGCGGGATCAAATCAGACCAATCCCGGGGGCTGGCCACCGCGCCGCCCCCGGTGATTCTCGCCGGAAACGCATTTTTATGGGATTGAGAAGATGATTGCAGAAAAAAACATCAACCATGTAGAGAGCAAGGAAGGGCGTACGCGGCAGACCGTACCCTTTCCCGTGGTGTTTTCCGCGGAAGTGTTTTCTTCCCTGGATCCGCAGGCGGCGATAAGTCCGCCGGAAGTCCAGCCCCTTCCCGGGCGTCTGCGCCGCCTGTGGCAACGCCTGGGCGGCGGAAAGCGGCAATAGCTTTGCAATCGTGATAATATGTTTAACTTAAGCCAATCAGGAGGCAAGATGAGACGCAACTTATTTTTGATTGTGATGACGGCGCTGGTGTTGTTTGCTGGAACGTTACCGGCGCAGCAGACCCAGCAGGTGTATGTGCGCGATGTGTTGGACAGTCCCCAGAAGTACTACAACCTGACCGTGCAGATTACCGGCGAGGTAGTGCGCGTGGTGACGCCCTCAACGCCGAGTGATCGGGGCTATTATGAACTGCTGGACAACAGTGACAAAACCATTCGCGTGGTGGCCAACACGTTGCCCGCGCCCCAGACCCAGATCACGGTGGTGGGAATCGTGCAGATATCCACTTCAAACCAGGAAGCCTATATCCGCGAGAGCAACCGTTTCGGCGGCGGCGCGCCACTGGCGCCGGGAATCACCACTCCGCCACCGCCTGCAAAAGAAAAGCCCGACTATCTCATGTTCGCCCTGATCGGCCTGATCGCGGTGATCGTGGTGGTGTTGCTGGTGGTGCTGCTGCGCAAACCCGGGGCCTCCACGCCAGTTGCCGAAGCGGCTCCGTCAGTCATCCCGCCCATGCAGCCCTCAGCCGCGTCCGCCGCGCCCGTGGAATCCGCGGGCCCCAAGTCTACCAGGCAGGTGAGTACCCGTGAGGTCAACCAGGCCGTGGGCGGGCTACGCACCAAGGCCGTCCCCGATCCCCTGGCCCAGATCGTGGTATTGGTGGGGCCCAACCAGGGCAAGGGCTATCCCCTGGGATACGAGACCACCCTCGGGCGCGTGACCGGAGACATCATCCTTGAAGACGAATCAGTATCGCGCAAACACGCGCGCATCGTTTTCGCCAAGCGCACCTACACCGTGGAAAACCTGAGCCAGACCAACCCCGTGATCGTCAACAGCCAACGTGTCGAAGGTAGCCGTGAACTCAAGGACGGCGACGAGATTATCTGCGGCACCGTCAAACTGCAGTTTAAGCTTCTGTGAATCAGGGCTGAACGACCCGGCCGCCCGGCGTGGGCCGGGCGGCCCGAGTTATAACCGGAGGTATGCATGCAGAAAACCTTAGTCATCATTATACTGCTGCTCGGCCTGAACTGGGCGGCGCCGGCTCAGGGGGTAAAAGTAGTTGCCATCAGCCTGGAGGATTTCCCCACGATCCGCCTGACGTTGTCCGTGGAGGACAACATGGGCTTGCCCGTGCCCGTGGACCCGCGGGGGTTGAAGCTGTTTGAAAAGGACCGGGCCATTTCCGAGTTTTCCGTCCGCACCCTGGATGAAGTAGAGATGCCCGTGTACGCGGCCATTGTCTTGGACAAGAGCGGCAGCATGAAGGGCGCGGCCATCGCCCGTGCCCGCGACGGCGCTGCGGAATTCGTGGTTCGCATGAAGGAGCGAGACCACAGCGCCTTCGTGCGTTTTGACACGCAGGTCGAGGTGGTCTCTGAATTTACCCCTGAGCGTGGCAGGCTGGAAGGCCTGGTGCGGGAAACCCGCACGGGCAGTGACACCGCCCTGCTGGATGGGGTGTACCAGGGTCTGGAGTTGTTTGTCGATGCTCCCGAGGAGTCGGTGCGCGCCGCCCTGGTGCTGACCGACGGCAAAGAGAACCGCAGCCGGCATACGGTTGACGAGGTGACGGAACTGGCGAAAAAGCATCGTGTGTCAATCTTTACCATCGGCCTGGGTACCGGCGTGGACGAAGTGATGCTAAAGCAACTGGCCGCTGATTCCGGCGGGCGCTACTTTGCGGCTGCCGGGCCCGAGGTGCTGGTAGAGATCTATACCACCATTTCCACCCTGCTTCACGCCCGCCTGGTGGTAACCTACGAGACACCCTTTGCCATGGATGATGCCTGGCACGAGGTCCGCATCGAGATTCCCAGGGGTGAGGAAATCATTGTCGGCAGCCGCTCCTACCTGTCCGCCAAAGAGTCCCGTATCCCCACGGAAAAACTGCGTGAGATCGAAGCCGGGAGGCGTTCCCTGGCGCAACAGCAGCGTCAACAGCAGCAGGCGCGGGAGCGGGCTGAGCAAAAACGCCGCCGCACTCTGTTGGCCCTTGGCGGCGCGGTTATTTTGCTCTTGCTCGTCCTGGTAACCGTGGTGATCCAGCGACGCCGCCGCTGATCCCCCGTTTATTCAGTGCCCAAGGCCGGCCACGCGATTCGCTCCGGCCGCTTTTTCTTATTGGAGATGTGTCATGACACCTGAACCGCAGATACCGGGTTACCGCATCGAAGAAGAATTGGGCAAGGGCGGCATGGCCGACGTCTACCTGGCCGTCCAGGAGAACCTGGAGCGGCGGGTGGCCATAAAGGTCCTGCTTCCCGCCCTTTTCAGGGATGAGAGCCTTGCCCACCGTTTCCTGCGCGAGGCGCGCACCGCGGCCGGGTTTAAACACCCCCACATCGTTGATATTTACGACGTGGGGCGGGATGAACTCAGCCATTACATCATCATGGAATACCTGCCTGGCGGCAGTTTGTCGGATCGCATAAAGCAGGGTTCTCTGAATTCGGACCAGGCCCTGAAAATCTTTACCGGTCTGGCCTCCGCCCTGGATTACGCCCATGGCAAGGGCTTCATCCACCGGGACGTGAAGCCCGACAATATATTGTTTCGCGAAGACGGCACGCCGGTGT
>DSBM01000131.1 GCA_011049425.1 Candidatus Aminicenantes bacterium | reverse complement strand
ATCGCCAACACGGACAGCGGCGCCATCACCTCTATTCAGGCCGTTTATGTTCCGGCGGATGATTTCACCGATCCGGCGGCGGTGCACACCTTTTCGCACCTCTCCGCCTCGATCGTGCTTTCGCGCAAACTGGCAAGCGAAGGTCTCTATCCGGCCATCGACCCCATGCAGTCCAACTCCAAAATGGCCACACCCGGTGTTGTCGGCAAGCGCCATTACGAGCTCGCGCGCGAAATACGCAAAACGCTGGCGCAATACGCGGACCTTAAAGACATTATCGCCATGCTCGGGCTGGAGCAGCTTTCGGCCGAAGACCGTAACGTGGTGGCCCGGGCCCGTCGCCTGGAACGTTTCCTGACCCAGCCTTTTTTTACCACCGAGCAGTTCACCGGCCTGGAGGGCAAGCTGGTCAGCCTGGAGGACGCCCTGGACGGTTGTGAACGAATCCTGCGCGATGAATTCAAGGACTATCCCGAAAGCGCGCTCTACATGATCGGCACCGTGGATGAGGCGAAACGCAAGGCCGGGGAAAAACCCCGCACACAGCCGGCAAATGGAGATGGAGCATGAACCGGCGGGCGGGTATGGACCTGAAGATTCTGTTGCCCTTTCAGGTTTTTGTTGAGAAAAGCGGTGTGTCGCGGATTGTGGCCGAGACCCCGGAAGGTTTCTTCGGGATCATGCCGCGCCGGCTCGATTGCGTGGCCGCCCTAGAGCCGGGAATCCTGGTTTACGAAATCAAAGGTGAAGAAGAGCAATACGTCGCGGTTGATGAAGGAGTCTTGATCAAGTCCGGACTGAACGTGTATGTTTCAGTGCGCAATGCGGTTGCCGGCCGGGATCTTGGGCGCCTGCGTGAAACGGTGGAAAAAGAGTTCCGTGTCTTGAATGAACGTGAGCAAAGCATCCGTTCGGTTTCGGCAAAAATGGAAAGCGGCCTGATTCGCCGCCTGGCGGAATTTCAACATGAGTGACGAACCCGGAAAAAACGACACCAAACCGGCCTTCAGTGAAGAGGTGGGCGTCAAGGCGGCCCGCAAACTGCGCGCCCAGCGGCATGTCAACCGCACCGTCTGGTTCGGCCTGGGCATGATGGGACTGATCGGCTGGTCGGTGGCGATTCCGACATTGCTGGGCGCAATGCTGGGCATCTGGCTGGACAGCCGGTATCAGGGGAGTCATTCCTGGACGTTGATGTTGCTGGTGCTGGGTCTGGCAGTGGGTTGCCTGAACGCGTGGCACTGGGTGACCCGTGAAGATCGGGCCATGCGCGAGGAACAGGAGGAAAACGATGACTGATGCGCTGACACTGGCGGCGGCATTGGCGGCGGGAATCGCAATCGGGATGATCTTTTTCGGCGGCCTGTGGTGGACGGTTAAAAAAGGAGTTTCGGCCGGGCGCCCGGCACTCTGGTTCGGCGGCAGCCTGGTTGTGCGCATGGGTGTTGCCGTGGCCGGATTTTACTTTGTATTCGACGGCGATTGGCAGCGGTTGCTGGCATGTACGGTTGGTTTTCTGGTTGCGCGCATTATTGTAATCCGGCTGACCGGCACCATGAGTGAAAGCGCTGATTCTTCAGAAAAGCAGGCAGACCATGCGACTTAGTCCCGACGAGATCATTTTCTGGCAATTCGGGTTTATCAAAATCAACGCCACCATCGTGTTTACCTGGGCATTGATGCTGGTGCTGACCATTGCGTCAAAACTCATCACCCGCAGGTTCTCCACGGGCATGAAGCGCTCGCGCTGGCAGAACCTGCTCGAAATCGTTGTTACCCTGATCGAAAAGCAGATCAAAGAGGTCGGCCTGGACCAGCCGCGAAAATACATGGACTTCCTGGGTACGCTTTTTCTGTTTATCGCCGCCGCCAGCATCTGCACCGTGATTCCCGGTTACCAGCCTCCCACCGGCTCGTTCTCGACCACGACCGCGCTGGCGCTGTGCGTGTTTGTGGCCGTGCCCCTGTTCGGCATCGAGGAAAAGGGGGTGGGCAGCTACCTGAAATCGTACGTAAAACCGACTTTCATCATGCTGCCGTTCAACATCATCAGCGAGCTTTCACGCACGCTTGCCCTGGCCGTGCGCCTGTTCGGCAACATGATGAGCGGGGCGATGATCATAGGCATCCTGCTTACGATTACACCGCTTTTTTTCCCGATCGTTATGTCCGCGCTCGGGCTGCTCACCGGCATGGTCCAGGCCTATATCTTTTTTATCCTGGCCACGGTGTATATCGCGGCCGCAACGCGTGCCGGCGGTTCCGAGGCGGAGCCCGACACCGCGAGTTAGCTCGCAAATACAGGAGAACACAGGAGATACGATGGATACCATGACAATCATCGCGGTGGCATCAATTGTCACCGCCGGCATCACCACCGCGTTCGGCACCATGGCCCCGGCACTGGGCGAGGGCAAGGCCGTTTCCCAGGCGTTGAGTTCGTTGGCGCGACAGCCGGACGCCTCCGCCACCATCACCCGCACGCTGTTTGTCGGCCTGGCCATGATCGAGTCCACGGCCATTTACTGCTTCGTGGTTTCAATGATTCTCATTTTCGCCAACCCGTTCTGGAGCAACGCACTCAGCCAGGCAGCGGGAAAGTAGGCCATGATTATCGACTGGTTCACCGTCGTCGCTCAGGTCGTCAACTTTCTTGTGCTGGTGTGGTTGTTGAGGCGCTTTCTCTACAAACCCATCCTGAGCGCCATCGACGCCCGGGAAAAGCGCATTGCAAAGGAGTTGGCCGACGCCGACGCTGAAATGGTTGAAGCCCGCAAAGAGCGCAGCGAGTTCCGGCAAAAGAACGAAGAATTGGACCAACAGCGTGACGCGCTCATGGAACAGGCGAAAGCGGAGGCGCAGGCTGAACGCCGGCGGCTGCTGGACGAAGCGCGCAAAGCAGCCGAGGAATTGCATGCCAAGCGACAGGAATTACTGAAAGCCGAAGCCGAAAACCTGAACCAGGCCCTGAGCAGCCGTATCCGGCATGAAGTGTTTGCCATTGCGCGCAAGACATTGCGGGATCTTGCCGGGGCGAGCCTGGAAGAACGCCTGAACGAGGTATTGACCCGCCGCTTGCGAGACCTGGACGGCAAAGAAAAAGAGGCTTTGGCCGCGGCCTTGCAATCGGCATCTGAGCCCGCGCGCGTGCGCAGCGCTTTTGAATTGCAGCCGGAGCAGCGCAAATCGATTCAATCCGCGCTGAATGAAACTTTCGGGCTTGAAGTACCCGTCCGCTTCGAGACCGAACCCGAACTGGTCAGCGGTATTGAACTCGTCACCAACGGACATAAGGTGGCATGGAGCATAGCCGATTATCTTTCTTCGCTGGAAACGGCCGTGGCGGAAATCATTAACGAGAAAGAAACCCCAAGGCCGGAGAATGGTGGGCGGAAAGCCGAAACGGAAAAGGCATGAGCAAGGAACCGCAAAGCCTGAAAAACCTTTTCGAACAGACGTTTACCGGCATCAGCCGTGCGCGGGAACAGTTCGCCCCGCAATTGGCGCCGCACGAAGTCGGTACCGTCATCAGCGTATCCACGGGAATCGCGCGCGTATCCGGACTTCCCAACGTGGGTTTTGAAGAACTGCTGGAGTTTCCCGGCGGGATTTTTGGTATTGCGTTCAACGTGGACGAAAATGACATCGGCGTGGTGCTGCTGGGCGAACACCGGCACCTGCACGCGGGCGATGAAGTCAAGCGCACGGGCCGGGTCATGGACGTGGCCGTGGGTGAAGGTTTGATCGGCCGGGTCATGGATCCGCTGGGTCGACCGCTGGACGGCAACGGCAGGTTGCGTTTCACCAAGCGACTACCCATTGAACGCACTGCGGCGGCCATTATGGACCGCGAACCCGTCAACGTGCCGCTCCAGACCGGAATCAAGGTCATTGACGCGCTGATCCCCATCGGACGCGGCCAGCGGGAACTGATCCTGGGTGATCGCCAGACGGGAAAGAGCGTGATCGCGATCGATACCATCCTCAATCAGCAGGAACAGGATGTCGTGTGCGTGTATTGCGCCATCGGCCAGCGCGCCGCCGCCGTGGCCAAGGCCGTGGCGGTTTTAGAGGAAAAGGGGGCCATGGCCTATACGGTCGTGGTCGTAACCGAGGGCAACGACCCTCCCGGCCTGGCCTATATCGCCCCTTACGCGGCCACCAGCATCGCCGAGTACTTCATGGAGCAGGGGCGGGATGTGCTTATCGTGTACGATGACCTCACCCATCATGCCCGGGCCTATCGTGAACTTTCCTTGCTGCTGCGCCGGCCGCCCGGGCGTGAAGCCTATCCCGGAGACATTTTTTACATCCATTCGCGGCTGCTTGAGCGCGCCACCCACCTGCGCAAGGAATTGGGCGGCGGTTCAATGACCGCCCTGCCCATTATCGAGACCGAAGCGCAAAACATCTCCGCTTATATCCCCACAAACCTGATCTCCATCACCGATGGCCAGATCTACCTTTCACCCTCTTTGTTTGAACTGGGCGTGCTGCCGGCGGTTGATGTGGGCAAGTCCGTGTCGCGCGTGGGCGGTAAGGCCCAGCGCGCGGCTTTCCGCGCGGTGGCGGGCGACCTCAAACTGGCCTACGCCCAGTTTGAAGAACTGGAAACATTCGCCCGCTTCGGTGCTCACCTGGACAGTGATACCCGCGAGGTGATCGAACATGGCCGGCGCATCCGGGCCTGCCTGAAACAGCCGGAGTTTTCCCCGGTTCCCGTCAGTGAGCAAATCATCGTCTTGTTGGCCTTGACCGCCGGGTTACTGGAGGGAGTGCCCCCTGAGCGGATCGGGGAAGCTGAGCACGTGTTGCGCGCGGCCGCAAAAGAGATTCCGGCGCAGGTGCGGGAACGGCTGGATACCGGGAAAGAACTGAGCAGCGAAGACCGTGAAATCATCATGGAAATCGCACGCGATGCCTTGACGCGGGTTCAAGTCGATTCAGGGGAAAACTCCAAATCTGCGGTTGAATCCGCCAAAAGTGAGCCCGGCCAGGATCGAAAGGAATTAACCCCGCACCAGAAAGCGGAGCCGGAAAGTAACCCGGAGCCGGAACCGCTAAATTCGGGGGATACATGAGTGACACGTTGGCGAGCCTGCGGCGCAAAATCGGGGGCGCCAAGGATCTTCTATCCGTTGTCGGCGCCATGAAAGCCCTGGCCGCTTCGAACATCAGCCATTACGAGGAGGCGGTTCGCGCCCTGGCCGACTACTATCGCGCGGTTCAGTTGGGGTTGAGCGTTTGTTTCCGTGATCTCGATTCCGGGATGCCGGAACCAGAAGAAAACAAACAGATCTCCGCCGGCGCCATGGGCGTGGTCGTGTTCGGATCGGACCAGGGCCTGGTGGGCCGGTTCAACGACATTGTGGTTGCATACGCCGCTGAAAAACTCGAACTTCGGCCCCGTGACCTCGAGGTATGGGCCGTTGGTGAGCGGGTGCATGCGCGCCTGCAGGACGCGGGTTTTCAGCCCGCGAAACTCTTTTCCGTGCCGAACTCGGTTGAGGGTATTACCCCGTTGATCGGTCAGATTCTCCTGGAGAGCGAGTCGTTGCGTGAACGGGACGAAAACGCCGAGTTGCGCCTGTTTTTTAACCGTCACGAATCCGGAGGCCATTATTCTCCGGGCAGTCAACGCCTGCTGCCCCTTGATGTACACTGGCAGCGTGAAGCGGCCGCACTTGCCTGGCCGACAAAAAATCTGCCCGAAATCATAGACGGCGGTGAAACCACCCTGCGGGCGCTGATTCGTGAATACCTTTTTGTTTCGCTTTTCCGCGCCTGCGCCGAATCCCTCGCCTCCGAGAACGCCAGCCGGCTGGCGGCAATGCAACGCGCCGAGAAAAACATCGACGAACTGCTGGAAAACCTGAATCGCTCGTTTCATCGT
>DSBM01000130.1 GCA_011049425.1 Candidatus Aminicenantes bacterium | reverse complement strand
TCCCCGGTATTGGACAGCCAAATCGATTTGGATTCCTCACAACCCCTGATCATCAAGTGGAGTGGGGGGACGCCCCCTTACAGCATCACTGTTGTTGAATTGATCGGTGATGCCACGCCTTCCTCGATTGCGTTTCAACAGTCGGGAATATCTCTCAAAGAGATTTCCGTGCCCATGTCACAACTCAATCCCGGGAAGAAGTACGCCATTATCCTCAGCGGCCACTTCGTCGCTTTCCGCTTCGATGGGCCGACGGATCCCGGCACAAATTTTCGCCTTGTGCCTTCGGTCGGAACTAAATTCTACACAAAACAGCGAAGATGAATTAGGGATCAAGCCCGGATCCGGCATAGAGTCGGTTGGGCCCTGGCAAACGTGCGTTGCCCCAGAAATCGCACGGTGCCGTGACATGTCCATCTGCTGAGAGAGCGCAGTGGTCAATGGTTCTGAGTCCAGTCCCCTTTCTGGTTTCCTGACGCAGCCTTTATCAACCTTAATGGGCTTCCCGAAAATCCTGTCTGAGTCGAAATCTACCTGGTCGCGCATGATGTAGAAGCACGCCCACGCGAGTTTATGGGCCAGGGCTTTGGCTGCCACGATCTTGTTGGTCTTGGGACTTTTACGTACAAAGAACGCCTTTGCAGGTGGGCAGTATCGTTGCGCTGAATGCGCGGCCTCGATGAAAGCCCATGCCAGGTACTTGTTGCCGTTCTTGCGGTTGCCCCGTCCCTTGGTCTTTGCGTTGGAGATGCGGCACGCGGGAACGCAACGGCAATAGGAAGCATATTCACCTACGCCGGCAAAACGATAGATATCGCCGGTCTCCAGAGCGATGGTCAGAGCCAGAACGTCGCCGATACCCGGTACGGTAAGGAGCTTTTCAAACTGGGGCTTCAGCTTGGCGGCTTTAAGCAACGAAGTTCGGATCTCGTAGATCAACCACTTGAGCTGGTTGATCACGGCGATGTTGACCCGGGCCGATAGGCCCAGGTGTTCGTTCTCGAACAGGTCGCTTATCTCCTCTTCCGCGAGCTTCTTGATCTCATCGTCGGGAACCGACAGACCCAGGTTGCGGCTCACCAGGCTCTGGAAACTCAGGATGTGCGATGTGCGCTGGTGAACCAGCTTCAGGCGCTTGCGCAGCAGATCACGCAACGGCCGGTCCTCGTTGGACATGATGTATCCTTCCGGCAGGATGCCCAGCTTGAGCATGCGGGCCAGAAAAAACGCATCGTGCTTGTCGTCGGTGTACTTCAAGCCGGTGTAGGGCTGAAACCCGACCGGATTATTCCGGGTCGCTCTTGCCATTCGCTCCCGGCCACTCGCCAGTTAATGTCTAAAAAGCCTTTTCAATCATGTCAAGGCGTTTCCGGGCCTCGCCTTTCAGCGGACTGAACATGCCGGACAAGCGCATAAACACAGCTTTGGCTCCGGACACGTTTCCCTGGCGCAACAGGGCGATTCCTTTATAAAAAAGGGCTTCGTCAAAATAGGATGGGTCCATGGCGGCTATAATGGCTTCAAAATCTTTTGCAGCGCCTTGGGGGTCTTTGGTCAGCAAGCGGGAAATTCCCCTGAGAAAACGGACCTTGGGCGAAACGAACGGCTCCGGGATGTTGCTCAAATGCGCGACGCCGTCTTTGTAGTCTCCGTTTTGGTAGGCCTTGACAGCCTCTGTATATGCGGTTTCCGCCTGTTGATTGCGTGTCTCGGTAACCAAAATGACAGGTGGGGAGAAGCGGGAGATCCTTTCAAGGGTTTTTCCCCGCTGCCATTGCAGTCCCATGATGCTTGCACCGATCACGATCACCAGCGATGCGGCCAAAAGCGCAGGATGGCGGCGGAACCGGAATTTTGAGACCTTTTCACCAATGGTCATCGGTTTCAGATTGAAATTGGTCTCCATGAGGGCACGCCGGATTCGCAGTTGGTCGAAGCAGTGTTGGCAGGAAAAATAATGGTTTTCAAATTCCTGCCTCTGCGTTTCGCTCAGATCGTTGCGCAGATAAGCGTCGATTTGATGTCTGAACCGGCGGCATTGCATGGATACCTCCTCAACTATATTCTATTATAGAAGTTGTTGTCTTTTCATCTCGCGTCGGATGCGTTTCAAAGCCCGATTCTTGCGTACAGAAACATAATGGCGCTGCAGTTTCAGGGCACAGGCAATATCACCGATACTCTCTTGCTGAAAGTAGAAGCGTTGAAGGATCTGCTGATCCAAAGTTGGCAGTTGGCGCAGAATGGCGCCGATTCCCTCCATGAGATTGTCCGTTTCCAAACGGTGATTCTCAGCGAAATTTTCATAGCCGGGGACCAACTGTTGCAATTTCTGGTTGATTTTGTTGCTTTTGGTGGATTGATAGTAGAAGTTATACAACACCCGTTTGGCGATTCCGAACATGTAAGGCGCCACCACATGATCGGAATGCAGCTTTTTCTGGCGCACCGACTCAAAAAAGCGGGCCAGAACTTCCTGGACAAGGTCCTCAAGCGGGGCGTCTCCTTTAATGCGCATGGAAAAATAGAAGCCAAGCCGGCTTTGAAACATCCGGATGAGTTCTTTTTGGGCTCCGGCTTCTCCGGATTCCAGTCGCGACAAAAACAATTTATCGGGCATGGGGATGAAGCCCCTTGGTCAAGCGGTTGTCCTCAATACGGGTTTCCGGGATAAGGGGAGGCAGTTTGACTTGGGCGTGCACCCGTACCGACCAGCCCAATCGGAAATTTGTTTTCCAGGTCACTTTTCCAAGCGGCTGAAACAGATGGAGCGGCATGTATTTGAGCTTGTATTCCGCGCGGCGGACATCCTCAATTGTAATGGTCAGGAAAGTTTTTTCATTTTCTTTGTTGGCGGGTTCATGTATTTCAGCCGAGCGGTTGGCAATATGAATTTCCAAAAATCCCTCAGGGCCCAACTTGATGTCCGTGATGGCGAAATCAGCAGGGGGGCAGGCAAACGCCCCTACAGCGGCTAGGATGGTTAAAATCACGATCAGCAATTTCATCTTTTGCATCATATACGCAATACCCATTCAAATCAAATTTACCCATTTGCGGTTGAAGTTAATTTCGCCGCAAAGTACAATATTCCGGTGCGGGGGAAAAGCGCTTTCTGGTACGGGCCGGCCATACTCATGGCCGTGCTCACCGTAACAAACAGCCGTCTTTGTGGCGAAAACCCCGGCGTCAAAAAGCGCATGGCCTTTGTCCGCGAGTTTTCCCTATCTAAGGATCCCACTGCTTATGCAACAGCTCTGCAGTATATCGGGCAAAAGGCGCATAAAGAACCAGATCGCCTGGCAGCCATGCGCTTCTTTCGCGAGATTCTAAGTTCCAGACGCTATCATCCTGTTCATTGCTATGCCTGGCTGGAATTATCCCGTTTTTATTCCGGCTCCAATCGGGAAGCCATATTGCTCCGCGCGTTGCAACGCAGTCCGGATGACTATTCCCAGGCGGTGGTTCTGAGTAAATTGATTCAGTTTTATGACCAGCAGAACCAGCCTGAGGTGAAAAAACTCTACCTGCAACGCCTGGTCAACCTGGCGGAATCCACCCGCGATATTCCCAATGTCGCGGCGGTTTTTCGTGATTTGGGAATGATGGAATTGCGCAAACTTGATGCGTTTTCCGCTCTGCGCCATTTTATCCGCGCACTGGATTTTCCCAATGAGCCCGAAGTAGTCGGCGAAGTCAGCCTGGGAGCCGCGGTGGCCCTGGGAATGCTGAACAAACCCGGCTTACAGGAGCGGTTTTTCCGGCGGGCCCTGGACAACGCTCAGAAGTGGCGCATGAAATCGCTGAAGATCCGCGCGCTTTCGCGCTACAGCCAGACGTTGCTGGAAAATGCGCGCAACGCTGAAGCCATGAGGCTGGTGGATATGAGCATACGGGAAGAGCGGGAACTCGGGCATTACGTCTGCCTGCGGGATTCGCTCTTCCGGCGCGGATTGATCCTGGAACAGCTGAATCAGTTGTCGGCCATGGAAAAATCGTTGACCGAAGCGGTGGAATCAGCTTTGAAAAATCGTGATTACGTCGGTTTGTTTCCGGTAATGGCGTACCTGGCCGATGCGTTGATCTCCGGAAAGGAGCTGGTGAAATCCGGCGATTTGCTGCGTCGAATCGATGACCTGTTTGCCCCATATCATCCTCATTATTTCTTGTTTCATTACCTGCAGGGCCGGTTGGCGCAGGCAAACAACCACATGGTGCAGGCAGATGCCGCTTACACACAGGCTGTTCTGGCACTGCGGCGCAATCTTCCCTCTTTTGCATTTGGTCAGCGTTCGTTTTGGCGATACTGGTTGGATTCACTGTACTCGCGCATGATCCGGTTTCGCTTGAAGCGGTTCTCCACTAACGGAGATGCGGCGGCCCTGGAAAACGCCATTCGCCTGCATGAAGAAAAGAACGAACTGCTCGCCCGATGCATTGTGTATCGCGGCAGCAAGGAACTATCACTTCAACGCGAAGAGGAATACCTTCAACAGCAATTCACTCGCATACTGGCACGCAGCAAGGAATTCAACAGTAGCGAGCGTCTTCAAGAGCAACTGCATCGCCTGCGGAAACAAATCAGGGAGATACGGGAATTAACGATCGCCGATCCTCCACTATCTATGGATCTGGATGCCCACAAGCTGAATCTGACACGATTCCGTCAATACCTGCGCCCGGATCAGGTGGCAGTTAAATTCATGTTACTGGAAAACCAGGTTGCGGTTGTCACCCTGGGTCGCAAATGTTTCCGCTTTCGTTACCTGGGCTCTGATCGCGACACCCTAATCCGGGACATCATGCGGTTAAGCGAGCCCCTGAATGATTTCGCTCGGGGGCGGGTGGATTACCTAAGGGTGCACTTCGACCTTCCACTGGCGCTATCGCTCTACAAACGGCTGCTTTTACCGCTTCAGTCCGATTTAGAGGGAATCACCGAATTGATTGTAATCCCGGAGAAAGAGTTGTTCCACCTGCCCTTCGATGCCCTGGTCAGTGGTTTTGTTTATGACGGCGATGCCTCGGCGGAGGTTTTCTCGGAATACGCCGCGGCGGAGTACCTGGGCCAACGTTTTCAGTTGTCACTGGCATTCAGCCTTACATTGCTGAATCGCCGCTTTCAAAAAAGCAATCCCCATAAAATGGACCTGGTGGCATTCAGCGGGCCTTTGGTTCAGAATCATGCCCACCAAAGTTTTTCCAGTGAATTCCGGTTTCATCCCCCACTCTCCCCTTTGCCCTCATCGGTGACGGAGGTCCACAGAATCGCCCGCTTTTTCTCTGCGGATCGGATTCGTTTGTTTTCCGGCGAAGCGTTTACCATCGCCAATTTTCGCCGCCAGGCTCCCGGTGCTCGAATCGTGCATCTGGCCACGCACTATATCCCCAACCTGGCATCTCCCTGGCATTCCGGATTGTTGTTTTCCCCGGATTCATCAGATCCTGGAGGATCCGTTTTGTTGCGGGCCAATGATGCCCAACACATTCCACTTCAAGCGGAACTGCTGGTGCTCAGCGCCTGTGAAAGCGCGGATCAACGCATACTGGGACTTACGGGGTTGGCCGGCATGGCGGCGGCGTTCTCACAGAACGGGGTGCGCTCGGCCCTGGTTTCCATGTGGCCGGTCGATGAAATCAGTTCTCGTGTTTTGCCCTTGTTTTATCGCCATTACCTGGGGCATGGGCGCGCGTCTCAGGCACTGCGCCGGGCCAAACTGGAGTTCATGCAATCCAACATCCAGCTTGCGGACGGACGCAGGATGGCATTTGCCCACCCATTTTTCTGGAGTAACTTCCAGTTGCTGCGTTTTCGGAATTAGCAGATCAGGTGAGATATTTTGCCTCTTCGTGGAATATGTAGTAGCGAGGGACAGGACCATTTTTTGAATGATGTTGCGCGGGAGGGGATCCCGGGTAACCGAGGAGGTTGGCGTGAAAAAAGCAATTGCTGCTTTAATTCTGGTGGCCTTTCTGGCGTGTGGCCTTGCCGCGGCGGAAATCGTGGTGCAGCCTGGAGGCACACTCTGGGGGGGCACCAGCGTTCGTCTGAGTACTGATTTGCCTGTGCTTAACCAGCAGGGTTTGAGTTTAACCTGGAATCTGGGAGATTCCTCGCCCCCGCAAACGGGATTAGAGGTGGAACATGTATACAAGGACCCGGGAACCTACGAGGTGAGATGCACGATGTCCAGCGGTGAAGAACTGACCCGTACGCTGCAGATTCAAGAGCGCCGGACCATTCACGTTCACCCCGTCTCACCCCAGGTTGGAGAAGCGGTTCAATTTCAGGCCCAGCACTTCGGCCATTCCCAGATCCGCTGGGATTTTGGTGACGGCACGATCCAGACTGCGGGCAGTCCCGTCACCCACACATACGCTAATCCCGGTGCCGTTACCGTAAAAGCGTATGATTTCAACGGCCAATCCACGATTGCCGTGGAAGCCGGTTTCACCGTGATGGCGGATATACGCATGATTGAAGTGACCGGTGGTCCACCCAGGGCCCATTTTCCACTGCAATTCGAGGCCAGGAACTTCGGAGCGGGTTCCCTGCAATGGAATTTCGGCGATGGGGATTCCACTACCGGCGGCGCCACTATCCAGCATGTGTACAACAATCCGGGAACCTATACCGTATCCGTCCAGATCGCCGGCGCGGGTAATCCCAAAACCCTGGTTGTAAACGTGGCACCGGATCCCCGGCGTGTAAACGCGGATTCAGCGACACCGGGATTGTATGAAACCGTGACCCTGCGTGCGGAGGGCTTTTCCCCGGGCAACCTGGCCTGGGATTTCGGTGACGGCGAAACCCAAACCGCCGGGCAGCAGGTAACCCACGCCTATTCAAGGCTGGGGCAATTCCAGGTTTCGGTAAAAGCAGCCGGATCGAGCGAGCCGCCGGTTTCGATTCAGGTACAGGTAAACCAGGACCGCCGCCGCATCCAGGTTCAGCCTGCCCAGGTAAAGGTCGGTGACACCGCAAATATTCAGGCAACCAATGTCGAAGCCAACTCGGTGGAATGGCAGATCGGAGATCAAACCCTTTCCGGGCGTCCCAAAACTATTACGCACCGATTCCTGGACCCGGGGAATGTGCCTGTCACCTGCCGGATCAACGGCCAAGCTCCGCTCACCACCCAGGTTAATGTGCGAGATCATCGCCGCATCCAATATGCTCCGGAAACTGTTTTTGCCGGAGCGGAAGTGAACCTGCATTTGCAGAATGGCATCGGACCCAATGTGCGTTGGGAGTTCAGTGATGGGGAGACCCGCAACGCCGGGCTTAAGCTGCAAAGGCCCTTCCCCAGGGTGGGAATGGTTGAGGTCAAGGCATTTGACGCGAACGGCGATGCCAAAGCCCCGGTTTCGCAGCGAATCCAGGTGTTGGCGGAAAACCGATCACTGGAAAGCCAATACCAACGTCACTTCGTGGGTACGGAAGTTCAGCTGGAAGCGCGGAATTTCAAAGACAACATGGTGGAGTGGGATTTCGGCGACGGCACACGGCGCATGGGCTCCACGCGCATGTCACACAAGTACAATGCTCCGGGAAACTTCCGCGTGAAGGCCGTGGATTTCCGCGGCCGCGATGGAAAGAGCATTGAGAGTCAGATTGTGGTCGCCAGTGAACAGCGCAGCATTCATGCGCCGCAACGCATCCGGGCCGGTGACCCGGTAAATCTCGAATTGAAGGGAGTACAGGGCGGTCAATTTCAGTGGAACCTGGGTCCGGCGGGACGGAAATCCGGCATCATGGTTCACAATGCAGCCTTTCCCTCTCCAGGTAGGATTGACGTTCAGGTCATGGATAACACCAGCACATATCCTCCTTTTTCAGCCACTCTCGTGGTGC
This sequence comes from Candidatus Aminicenantes bacterium, assembly GCA_011049425.1. Taxonomy (NCBI): domain Bacteria; phylum Candidatus Aminicenantota; species Candidatus Aminicenantota bacterium. Next base: position 21,762 of record DSBM01000130.1, on the reverse strand, counting down.
AGCCGGACAACCGCGCCTTGAAGGCGCCGAAATTCGCCCTGCCCGGGGAAGAGATTGTCCTTAATGCCGAGAATTTCGACGGACCCAAAGTGGCCTGGGATTTCGGTGATGGAAAGCAGACTTTGCAAACGGGAACCCAGGTCAGTCATTCTTTTGCGGAAAAGGGAGAGTTCAGGATAACGGCCCGCGACCAGGCCGGAGACTCCACCAAATTGTTCGCCGGTACGGTTCGGGTGGTGGAGTTGGTGCCGGGTTTTGTATTGCAAGGCATGGAACTGGTTTTTTCCTCCGGCAAGGCGTACATGGTGGTGCCGCGCAAGAGCCGGCCCCCGGCCTATGCTCTGCGCCTCACGTCCAGCGGCAGGGGAATCCTGAGAGGGCAATGGAAACTGGATGACCAGGTAATGGGTTTGTTTTCCATGGTTTTGCAAGACGGCCGTGTGGCCGCACCGGACCCGCAAGACATGCCGAATTTGCCCGCACTGGATGTCGGCATGCACGAGCTGACCGTGGAGTTTACCAACTATCGTTTCAGCGGTAGAATACCCCGGTTGCGCTACTTTGTCAGTTCCGGCGGCGCCATTCTCTTGCTGAGCCCGGAAGTGGGGTCCAAAATTCCGGCTTCTGATGCGGCAAAACTGGCATGGAAACCGATTCGCCAGGCCACTGTTTACGAAATCGCCGTATCGGAAGCGCCATTTCAGTTCCTGGAGGATCGCCAGATTGAATGGAAAGCGGCGACGGATCATGATCATCATGTCCTGGACATGATGATTTTCAAGGATGCCGGCTGGATCTACTGGATGGTGCGCGGTCTGAACGATTCGGGCCGGGTTTTGACCACTTCCGAGATCGGTTCTTTCCGTCAGCGCTGAGAACGTGCATCAGGACGCATGACTTGGAAATGTCATTGGACATATAAAAAACATGTTTTTTTTTGAATCCCGTTATTATAGTAGCGAGTGGAGGGTGATATCATGAAACGCAAAGTCATTCCGGCCGGCTGGCTGGTGCTGCTTTTCTGTACCGGGTTTCTGACCGCCGCGGACGTCTCGATTTCCACCATTTTGCCGCGTTTGGAGGTCAGGCCCGATTCCGTTTCCATAGAACTGGCGGCGCCGGTCTCGGGTGAAACATACTACCTGTACTACCGCACGAAAGGCGCTCAATCTTACCAGGTACGTCTCATGCGGCCCGATTCGAAAGGAATGCCGGGCTATCGGATTCCCCTGGACAACCTGTATGGACGCGAATTGGAATATTTTGTGCTTTCATCAAAGGGAAAGCGTGCGGGCGTGTTGTCACCGGTTTTTGCGCTGGCTGACCTGAACACCGGATCCACGCCCCGGGTCTATTTTCAACAGAGCGGCGTTTCGCCTTCACCCGAGGAGAAAAAGCGGGACCCCCTGCTGCGCATGACGGCCAGTGCATCGACCAACACGCGTTTGTACGATGAAAGCGAACCGCCGGCGGAGTCGTTTACGGCCAATGGGAATGTGCGGTTGTATCGCAATATCGTCAAAGACAAGTACCAACTGGATTTTGATTCCAATTTTTCCTACATGAGCCAGGTGTCGGATGTAGAGAGCCATGTCAACCTGTCCAGCATGGTGGTCCGTTACAACCGGGGCGACCTGAAACTGGAGGCCGGCGACCTGTCGATCAACCACACGGATTTTTCCACGTCTTACCTGAGCCGGCGTGGAATCAGCGCGCAGCTTGAGAACAAGTGGTTTTACGCGGGAACATTTTTGACCAACAGCCAGCAGAAAACGGGATTTGACGGTTTCGGTATTCCGCCGTCCAATGCCATGCTGTACGGCGCGGTTCTGGGTTTGCACCAGGCCAATCTTTTCAAAGTTCGCGGACTCTTTCTCAGCGGCAAGGACAACCTGGACAGCAAAACCGTGTATTTTACCGAAGACATCATCCGTGAAGGTTACCTGATGAGCCTGTCCGGCGAACTGAACCTGCTCAAATCCCGCATGCAGCTTCTTGCCGAATACGCCCACAGCAATTTCGGCAAGGCCGCGACCACGGCTGAACTGGATAAGCAGTCCGGCGATGCATACACGGCCGGTGCCCGCCTGAATGCCGGTGTTCTGTCCGTGAACGCGGAATACAAAAAGATCGACAACAACTACAACTCTATCGCCAACCTCTTTCTGCAGAATGATCGCGAAGGCTGGAACAGTATGGTGGGTCTCAATATCAAGACGTTTTCCGTGAGTATCGGATACAATGATCAGAAAACCTATGTAAACAGCCCGATCCAACCCATGCTGCGTACCAAGAACCTGAACGGCAACTTGTCCTGGTTGATCGCCAACCACATCCGTGTCGGCGCCGAATACGGAGTGGACAACCTGGATTATGACCAATCAACCGGTCTGCAAGCCGGGGGAACGGACATGGACACCCTCCGCTACGCGGCAACCCTGGGATTCGTGGCCGGGGCCAACGGCATAACGCTGCGGGTGGGCAAAACCGAGTCCAAAACCTTCACCTCCAACCTGGACGCGTCATTGTCCCTGAATCTCAGCCTGGGACGGTTCCTGACCTTCAATCCCACCCTTTCCTACCAGAACAGCGACAACCTGACCGATGGCTCCACCTCCAGAATGTACAACCTGTATCTGAATTCAGAACTGACCTTTATCCCCCAGGTCTTCAGCTTGTCTGTAAGCGGATCCTATTCCAAAAACGACAACGATGTGTCGGATTCCGAAAACATCAGCGCCACGGCCAACCTGAATTTCTACATGGCCAGGTTCTTTAAGCAGAAGATCCAACCCACGCTGGTGTTTACGGGCCGTTTCCAGCAGAGCAGTTACGGCGAGATGACCAATGACAACCTGGCGTTCTTCATGCAGTTGAACGTCTCGTTCTAGGGGAGAGAATAATGAAAAAAACAATACTTGTCCTGATAATCGCTCTGTTAATGCTGCCTGCAGCCCTTGAAGCCATCCAGGTGGACCCGCCCTCCGGCCCGTACTTTGTGGGCCAGGAAATCCTTTTTCGCGCTTCCAGTTATGATTACAACTTTCATCCCGGTGTGATTAATTATGGGGATGGGAGCTCAGATACCAATGTGACGGAGGCCTACTGGAAAACACACGTCTATCGCAGTCCCGGTCGCTACGTGGTTACACTTCAGCCGCCCGCATATCCGAGCCAGGGCCGACTTCGTACTATATCAGGCACTCCCCCTCCTCCAGAATCCATGACCATCACCATCAGGGAAAACCGCTCCATCCAGGTGTCTCCGGCCAGCCCCGTAGTTGGGCAGGCAACAACTTTCACGGCGGTGAACTTTAACACGCCGGACAACATCCGCTGGGAAATGGGCGACGGCACCGTATACCGGCACCAGGGGGCAGCGTCCCCCCGGGGTGGCAGCGTAGTGACCCACACCTATGCGCAAGCGGGCTCCTACCAGGTCAGGGCGTATGACTGGAACGGCAGCCTCCAAGTCACGGCTGTGTCGGTACAGGTCAACATCGGCCAACCGAATCGCGCCATTCAGTTCAGTCCCGCATCCCCCCGCGAAGACCAGCCGGTCTATTTCGAGGCCGTAAATTTCCTGCAACCCACCAGCATCCACTGGAATTTCGGCGACGGTACCCGGGAAGTCAACGGCAGCCAAATCATGCACCGCTTTCAGCAGGCGGGAACCCGGACGGTTTCGGCGGTGGACGGTACCCTGTCCCATCCCCCGGTTTCCACCTCCATAACAGTGCTGCCGGAGAACCGTTTTATCACGGTTTCCGCGCCGGAGGTGCTGATGAACCGCCCGGTTTCCGTTGCGGCGCAGAATTTCCGCGGTGACCTGGTGCTGTGGAATTTCGGCGACGGGGTGCAGGAATCGGGCGGCCACGAAGTGACCCATACCTATGCCCAATCCGGCACCTTTACCATCAGCGCCCGGGATGAAAACGGCGAAAGCACGCGGCAGTTTACGGCCACGGTCACCGTGAGGGGCATCGACGATGAAGTGCTGGTGGATGTGGCGGAAATCCGCCTGGACAACGGCAAGTACTACAAAGTGGTGCCGCGCAAGTCGCGCGCCCTGTACGCAGTATTGCGCATGAAGATGCGCGGCACCGGCATTGTCTCCGGTCAGTGGATCGTGGACGGCCAACCTTACGAGTTTTTTAACGAACTGGCCATCCAGGGAGAGTTGAAAGAGATCCGTACGCGTGAACTACCCGGATTGCCGGTGCTGGATCCGGGTTTGCACACCATTACTCTGGAACTGACCCGTCCCAATCAACTCAACGTGGTGTTCCCGGTGCTGAAGTACTTTGTGTTGCCGTACGAGAACTTGGTGGAACTGGCCACTCCGCTCAACGAGTTTGTGGCCAAGGAAAAGGAAATTCCCGAATTTTCCTGGTTGCGCGCCCCGGGGGCGTCGCGGTATGAAGTGGCGTTTTCCAGCAATCTCTACGCCATCCTCTACAACACGCCGGATCAGCCATGGCATGACGCGGGTACGGAACCGAGTTTTACCCCGACGCCGCCCATCTGGAACCAGTTGCGGCGCAACCGCTGGTCGTACTGGAAAGTCCGGGCGCTGGACAGTGCGGGCCAAGTCGTGGCCGAGAGCGATGTGCGTGAGTTCAAGGCGATTGTGGCCACCGCTGAAATTACCCTCAACCGCGTGACCGACCTGGAAGGCAGGGAGGTAGACCTCAGTAACGGCGTTGTCAGCTCCAGGTCCGATCACTTGCTGGTTCAAGGCAACCTGAAATACGCCGCGGATACGGAGTTCCTCGTAATGCGTATTTATACAGATGAAATCATGACGGATCAACTGGTTTTCCGCAACGTGCAAAAAGACCGGGAACTGCGGTTCGAAACCTCGGTTCCCCATAACGGAGATTCGCGCGTACTATTCCAGTTGCTGAAAACGTCTTCCCCCGCAGTGGTGGTGGGGCTGCAAAACCTCAGGCTGAAGCGCTGAGAAATGCAGGCTACAGGACGTAGCGGCCAAGGATTTCGTTCAGCATCAGGAAGTGATCCGGAGCGACGGCCAGTCTGCCCTGGTGAATGAGCAGGATGTTTGCTTCCAGCAGGGGTTGAAGGTCGTTCAGGCGGGATTGCAGCGTTGACACGGGAACGCCTTCCGCAAGACGGAGTCCGGTAATCAGGCTTCGCTGCCACACGGAAATGCGGCGACGGGTGCGTACCGGTCGGCCCGCCTGAATTCCCCGGATATAGCGGGGCATGTTCCGGGTATTGCAAATATCCACGCCATCCAGGAATCCCGCGGCGGAAAGCCCGATTCCCATGTATTCTCTGTTTCGCCAATAGGTGAGGTTGTGGCGGCATTCCGCACCGGGCCGGGCGAAACTGGAAACTTCATAACGACGGTACCCGACATCTTCGGCGGCGTCCCGGGCGGCCACGTAAATTTGTTGGCCGGATTTTGCCCGGGAGCGGGTGTCTTCGGGGGTTTGTTCCAGCATGTAGATTGAAAGATGGGTGACCGGCAGTTCCTTCAGGGCGCATACTTGTCGGGCGATGCCTGTCGCCGTCTGGCCGGGAACGCCGATCATGAAATCCACATTGATGTTTACAAAACCGGCATCCGCAGCCCGGGATATACTTTTCAGACCTGTGTCGGCGGCGTGGTTCCTGCCCAGGCGGCGCAATACGCGGCTATCCAGCGACTGCACCCCGATGCTGATGCGGTTGAAGCCGTTGTGTACGGCTGCCCGCAACCATTCCGGACTCAAATCATCGGGGTTTGCCTCAATCGTGACTTCTTCGGGAACAAATGAATGAAAGTGGCGCCTCAGGGTTTTTATCAGGGTTTCCAGTTGAGGCGAAGACAGCAGGGACGGCGAACCGCCCCCCAGGTAAACCGTGCGGATCAGCAGTTCCCTGTGCGCACTCAGCTCGATTTCCCGGAAGAGCAGTTTCAGGTAGTCATCTGCGTCGGCTGAACGATACCGGGTGGTGGTGAAATGGCAATAACGGCAATGCCGGCGACAAAAGGGAAAATGGAGGTAAAGACCGATTTCGCGATTATTGGCCGGAAAAGGCGAATGATCAGGCGGGATCAATCACTTTCCACTTGACCCCGTCGGGGGTATCCATGAGCTGAATGCCGCTTTTCTCGAGCTGGTCGCGGATGGCATCAGCCTGTTGAAAGTCCTTTCGGGCACGGGCCTGCTCTCGCTCCTGTACCAAGGCCTCCAGTTCCGGCGGCAGCGTTTCGGCTTCAGGTTCGCGGATGACTCCCAGCACGGAATTGATGCGGCCGACGGTTTCCCTGATTGTTTGGATATCCTGTTTTAATAGGGTTCCCAGGCGGCGGTTTGCGGCGTGGATGAATTCAAAGAAAACCCCCAGTGCGCCGGAAATGTTGAAATCATCATCCATCTCATTGCGGAAGCGCTGCTCCCAATCCGCGACTTCACTCATGAACCCGGGGGTTCCTCCGGCGGGGAATTCTTTCGCGTCCAGGCAAAACAAGAAGTCCTGCAGGCGCTTGCGGGTTCGATCCGCCTGGTCCAGGGCGGAAAAGGTGAAATTAAGGAGTTTGCGGTAATGGGTGGAGAGAAGCAGGTAGCGGATGGAAAGGGGATCGTGACCCTTTGTCACCAGGTCGCGCAGGGTAAAGAAATTGCCCAGCGATTTAGACATTTTTTCTCCGTCCACGATCAAGTGCTGGATGTGAAGCCAGTAATTCACAAAAGGTTCGCCAGTGGCGCATTCGGCCTGGGCGATTTCGTTTTCGTGGTGGGGAAAAATGTTGTCTACTCCGCCCATGTGGATGTCGAAATGGTTGCCCAGGTAGGCCATGCTCATGGCGGAGCATTCCAGGTGCCAGCCGGGACGCCCCTTACCCACATGAAAATCCCACCAGGGTTCATTCTCTCGGTACCCTTTCCACAACACAAAATCGCGGGCGTTTTCTTTGTCATATTCATCGCTGTCTTCACCGCGGCCGGATTGCAGGCTCTCCGGGTTCAGGTTGGATAAGCGCCCGTATTCAGGGAATGAAGAGATGCGGAAGTATACGGAATTCTCCTGGCGATAGGCATGTCCGTGTTGCAACAGGGCGTCGACCATGGCTTGCATGTGGGGAATATGCTGCGTGGCGCGTGGATAGACATCAGCGGGAAGGATGTTGAGGGTCTTTATGTCCTGGTAAAAAGCCTGGATATATCTCTCGGTTACAACGTTCAGCGGTTGATTTTCACTCTGGGCCTTGCGAATGGTCTTGTCGTCGATATCGGTGATGTTCATTACATGACGCACCCGGAAACCCCGGTATGTCAAGTACCGCTTGATCAGGTCTTCGGCCACGTAGGAGCGGAAATTTCCCAGGTGAGCGAAATCGTATACCGTGGGGCCGCAGGTGTAAAAACCCACGGCGGGTGAGGCTATGGGGACAAACCTTTCTTTTTGACTTGTCAATGTGTTGAATACGCGCAAACTCATTCTACACTCCCGGTTAATGGACGAACCCGATGGGACAGGTACCAGCGGATCTGTTTACACGCGCGGTCCATAACGGCGATATCGGCGCGGGTCCAATGGGTGCGGCTCAACGTGCGCTTCAGGGAGCGGTGGAATTTTCCGTTGTCGCCTTCGCGGACCTCCAGGGTTTTCATTAGATCCCAGATGTTTTCTTCCAGGCGATTGAAATCGTGCTGCGTGGCCATGACCGGTAAGGACTTGCGAACTGGGTTTTGCGCCGCCGCGCGATAGATCTCGTAAACGGTTACCATGACAGCCTGGGAGAGGTTGAGGGATGGATAGTGAACCGCGGAGGGGATGTAGATCAGGTAGTTGGCCAATTGCGACTCGTCAATCGAGACGCCCTTGTCTTCACGGCCGAACACGATCGCAATTTTCTGGTTGCGCATCAGAGCGGCGATCTGTTCAGCCGCATCCCGTACGTCCAGAAAGTCCTTGCGCCACTTTCCCTGCTTGGATGTGGTGATGAACACGGCGGACATATCCCGGACCGCTTCCTGCAGGGATGGAAATTCGCGGCAATTCCGCACAATGTCCTGTGAGCGGTAACCCATTTTTTTCTGTTCATCCTCATCACGGAAGGGAACCGGATTGACCAGGCGCAGATGGGGTATACCCATGTTTTTCATGGCACGCACAGAGGCGCCGATATTGCCCGGGTTCTTGGGTTCGGTCAGCACGATGTAGAGGTTGTCGAAGGTTTCCGTCATGGTTCCAGGTTATTGCCATCCATTATAGTACAAAAGCAGGCTCGATCAAAGACGTTACCGCCTTCTCGGCCACTTGAAATTCCCTCTCCCGCGCGTTAACATGACGGTGATATGGCAATTTCCGCTGGTCCCGGTGGTGATTCACGCTTTCAAGAAAAGCGGTCATCGCGACTACAGAACCCCCGGGGTGCAATTCTCGGGCGGGATTTCGCCCCTCAACGGATAGTGAACCATCTCTCTGCAGGGAGGAAAGGTGGAAACAGCAAAGCAAACCATACTATGTGTGGATGACGAGCAGGTGAACCTCAAGGTATTGGATGCAGTGTTGTCTCCGCGGGGATACCAGGTTGTCATGACGCAGAATCCGCGGGAGGTATCTTTCATTGTGGAAAAGAAGCCGGTTGACCTGATCCTGCTGGATGTAATGATGCCGGAAATGGACGGCTATACCGTATGCCGCCGCATCAAGGAGAATCCCCAGACGCGTCACATTCCCATCGTGATGATTACCGTGTTGTCGTCCAAGGAGGACCGGATCAAGGGCATTGACGCAGGGGCCGATGACTTTATTACCAAGCCGTTCGACCAGGAGTTGGTCCTGGCCCGCGTGCGCATGCTGTTGAAAATGAAGTCGCTGAATGATCGGCTGAATCATGGTTACCACAATATCATCCGTCTGACCTCTTTTGGTGAAGAGATCCTGAAGGATTTTTCCGCCAGGGATTTTCGCTTTTTTGAGGTCTTATCCGGAGTGGTCAAGCAGGTGTTGCGCCAGTCCGGAGATATCCAGGACAACCCGCTGATCGTAATCGTCGGCACTTCACACAAAAAGCACTGGGAGTGGTACCAGTTCGAATCGGCGTTTAACGAGTTGTATCAGACCCGTCTCAATATCAAGATTCAGGAAAACCTGGCTTTGCCGGCACCTGGAGATTCCCAGGTTATGTTTTTCAACGAAGGCGAGTCCGATGAGAGCCGGTTGCGTGACCTCGTACGTATGCTGGAATCCGAAAGCTTGCTCTCCGTGCGCAATGGCATCGGTTATCTGAGTCCCGAATTATGTGTGTTCAGCCTGAATTACGGCAGGGACGTGACGGTTTACGACGCCTCGGTTTTAAATAGCCTGGTGATGCAGAGCCTGTTTCTGAAATCGTTGTCCAACCAGATTCTGGAAACCGAAGATGCCCTGGAACACACGGTGCGGGCACTGGTTCGGGCTTCCGAAGCCAATGATGAAGATAAAGGCAATCATGTCATCCGCGTGGGCGCGTTCAGTGCCCTGCTGGCGGAAACCCTGGGAATGCCCGGAAGGTTCGTTCGCGCCATCTGGTTGCAGGCCCAAATGCATGACGTGGGGATGGTACGGATTCCGGCGCAGATTCTGCGCAAAGCCGGTGCCCTGTCCGATACGGAAAAGGCCGTCATCCGCAAACACCCTCTGTTCGGTGCGGAAATCATCGGATCCCACCCACGTTTCCGCAAGGCCCGCAGTATCGCCCTGACCCACCATGAGAGATGGGACGGCAACGGCTATCCACATAACCTGCAAGGGGAAAAAATCCCCATTGAGGGCCGGATCGTGTGCCTGGCCGATCACTATGATTCCATGCGTTGCGCCAAGAGCTACCGGCCGGCCATGTCTCATGAGCAAGCCGTGCACAAGATTCTGGAGGGAGACGAATCCTGCCGTCCCGAACATTTCGATCCCAGGGTTCTCAAGGCCTTCCAGCTCGCCGCAGACCGTTTTGCTTCTTTGTTCAAGCGCCTTGAAGATCCGCCCGCCCCCAGGCGGTCCTGATGCCCAAAACGTCCCAATCATCCAAACCAAAACCGCCAGAGCTTCGCGACCAGCCGCTCCCCGCTTTTCTCAATAACGAAGTCCGCAAACTCAAGGCCGTGATCACCCTGATTATCTACGGCCTGTTGTTGCTGCTAATCAAGACCATGTACGACACCCTGGTGGACGTACCCAAATTGTCCATTGTCGCCATTATCACCATCCTGGCATTCATGCTGGCAATCAGCGTGATTCTGTTCAATCGTTTTTCCAAGCGTGCCATTGCCAATATCGTGGATTCCGCGGACAAGATCCGGGAAGCCCGCAATTTCGCTGAGGCCATTGTGGCATCCGTTCCCGTTCCGCTGGTGGTGTTGGCCCAGGACCTGCGTGTGCTTACCGCCAATCCCGCTTTTTTATCCCGCTTCAAGTATGGCCAGTCAGAGACGGAGCAAAAGGGCTTTTTTGAAATAGACAACGGCCGCTGGGATCTGCCGGCATTGCGTGCGCACTTGAAATCTCCCGCAGAGGGGGGCTGCAGTGATTTTCGTCAATTGGAACTGGAATTCAACGACGCTGAAATCGGGCACTGCCATCTCCTGGTGGGGGGACGGCAGGTAACCGTAGAAAAGCAAGCGCTTTTTTTGCTGGCCATTGAAGACGTGACACCAAGGAAAATGGCTGAAATCGCCTTAAAGGAAAGAACATTGGAATTGGAGGTGGTAAACCGGGCGAAATCTGAATTCCTGGCCAACATGTCCCACGAATTGCGCACACCGCTGAATGCCGTCATCGGTTTTTCTGAAGTACTCAAAGACGGAATCGTGGACGGAGAGCTTTCTCCCCGGCAGAAAGAATACGTGACCGACATTTTTAACAGTGGGCGCCATCTCTTGTTGTTGATCAACGACATTCTGGACATGTCCAAAATTGAAGCCGGAAAAATGTCGCTTGAATTGGAACCGGCCCATGTATCCGCTTTGTGTGAAAGCGCCTTGCGCGTGGTTCGTGAAAAAGCCGCAGCCCATGGCATTGGCCTGGATTTCGGCGCAGATCCGAATGGTGACACGTTGTTTCTGGATGTGCGCAAATTCCGCCAGATCGTCTACAACTTGTTGTCCAATGGCGTCAAGTTCACTCCCGACGGCGGCACGGTTTCGTTGTCTATCGGCCGGGTGGCCGCCCAAGAGATGTTCAGCCGCAATCCGGATGCCAAGCCAAACTGGCAGGGCGATCACTTCCTGGAGTTGACGGTTCAGGATACGGGCATCGGCATCTCGACCCAGGATCAGCAACGCCTTTTCGTTCCCTTTGAGCAGGCGGACGGTTCTCTGAGCCGCAAGTACGAGGGAACCGGATTGGGCTTGACCATGGTGAAGCGCCTGACCGAGTTGCATGGCGGATGGGTGAACGTAGAGAGCCGGGTTGGAGAAGGCAGTCGCTTTACCGTGTACCTGCCCTGGAGAAAGACCCTTGAGGCGGACGCGGATTTTCCCCCTGCCTCCGCGATGGATGGTGAGCCGGCCCACCGCGAATCGCTTTCATTGTTGCTGTTGTCGAGAAACAGCAGTCTGCGGGATCGGATTCAAGCGTGGCCGGCCTTGCGGAATCATGAGTTTACCGCCCTGGCCGACTACGCACAAGCCTGGGAATGGTTGAACCGCCGCCAGGCCCACGCGATGCTTCTGGACGCGGATTATCCGTCCCTGGAAGGGATGCGCATGTTGATCCAGATCAAGGAATTACCCAAGTTCCGCACCATTCCGGTTGTTCTGGTCCTGGAAGCCTCTTCCGGGGGCCAGGGCGCGGTACTGGCGCCATCCGCGGTTGCACTGTTTCCGTTAACCGAGGCTTCCCTGCGCCCTATTCTGGATGAAATCGCTGCAAGGAACCTTGCCGCTGATCCCGGGGCGGGCAAACGGGCGCTGCTGGTGGATGGCGACAGCCAACGGCTGCAACAGGGAAAGCAAGTGCTGACCTCTCTGGGATGGAGTGTGGCTGTGGCCGCGGGGGGCCTTGCCGGCATAGACGCCACGTTAAACGATGTTCCGAACCTTTTGCTGATATCCGCGGTGCAGCCGGATATCAGTGGTTTTGAGTTGATTCAGCTTCTGGCGGAACGGCCGGAAACCCGGCGCATCCCCACTGTGCTGGTGCTGGAGCCGCAGGAATCGGAAAGCAATCTTCAAGCCATGCGTCCGGGCCTGTTCGCTTTGCTGCGTCCGGATGGCGTGGACCCGGAGCGCGTGTCCGAGGCATTGGGGCAACTTGTCGCGGGAGGCGGGTAGTGCGGATCCTGGTCATTGATCGCGACGCTGTGAATCTCAAGTTGATCCGCACCGTATTGATATCCGGGGGGCATGAAGTCATGATTGCCGACTCGGTGGACACGGCACTGGAAACCGCTGTTTACGCAATTCCCGATTTAGTCGTGATGGATGTTCAGCCGGCGGACTTTGGTGATTCCTCCCCCATCCGTCATCTGAAAAAGGACCCCGGGTTCAAACCCGTTCCCGTAGCCGCGGTTACGGCAATGGCCATGAAGAATGACCGTGAACGGATTCTGCAGGCGGGCTTTGATTACTACCTCGCCAAACCCATTCGTTACCGGGAGTTGTTGGAACTGGTAACACAGATTTACAGAAAGGGCCCGGGTTAATCTTCTTTTTGTTGTTCTTTTTTATCCGCGGCCCGTTCCATTGCCATTTTTTGTTCCCGCCAGAACTGGATACGCTCGTGGATGGTTTTTTCGAAGCCGAACTCACCCGAAGAGTAAAAACCTTTATCCGGAACACCCGCGGGCATGGTCTGCATGGGCGTGGTTCGGGTCGCGAAGTCGTGGGCGTACAGGTAATCGCGTCCGGCTCCTTTGCGTGCGGCCAGGAAGTGGGAAGGATTGATCAAGTGCAGGGGTACGGGCTCGTTTCCGTAACGATCCGCTACCTGTTGCATGCGTTTCTCGGTTGCGTACAGGGAATTGCTTTTGGGTGCGGAGGCCAGGTAAATCGTGGCCATGGTTAAAAAGATCTCACCTTCGGGCGAGCCGATAAAGTCGTAGGCTTCGCGGGCATCGAGGCAGATGCGCAGGGCTTGGGGATCTGCCAGGCCGATGTCTTCCGCGGTGATGCGGATCATGCGCCGCAGAATAAAAAGCGGATCTTCTCCGCCCGCGAGCATGCGGTGCAGCCAGTACAGGGATGCGTCCACATCTGAATTGCGCACACTTTTGTGAAATGCAGAGATCAACTGGTAACGGTCATCTCCGGATCGATCATATCCCTTGACTTTTTTTTGCAGTAGCAGCGCCACTTCCTCTGCCTGGATAGGCGTGCCCGCATCCCGGCCCAGGCGCAGGATCATTTCCAGTCCATTAAGCAGGCGGCGGGCGTCTCCCGCAGCAAAGCGGATCAGCAAGGCCGCGGCCTCAGCGGAAAGGTCCGCAACGGCAATGCCGGTTTCCCGGATACCGGTCAAGGCGCGATCCAGGATAGTCTCTAGATGGCTGTCGCCCAGGGGGCGCAATTCAAAGATCTGCATGCGCGAAATCAAGGCGCGGTTGAGTTTGAAAGCGGGGTTTTCGGTGGTGGTTCCCAACAGCACAATGTCTCCCTTTTCCACAAAAGAGAGGAACGCGTCCTGCATGTGCTTGTTGAAGTGATGAATCTCGTCTACAAACACCACCAGCGGGCGATGGCAACGGTCTCGCGTGGCGTTTGCTTCCTGCATCACCGCGCGGATTTCCGCGATACGGGAAACCGTGGCTGAAAATTCCATGGAAGGGGTGTTCAGGGATTTGGCCAGGATGCGGGAAAGCGTGGTCTTGCCGGTTCCGGGAGGTCCCCATAGGATGGTGGAACTGAGTTGTCCGCGCGCCGCCATGTCGGAAAGGATTTTTCCCGGTCCGGTCAGGTGCTCCTGGCCGTATACCTCGCTGATGTGGTCCGGGCGCATGTGGTCCGCCAGCGGAAACAGTGAGTTCGGGTCGGGCCGGGGTTTCGAGGCGTGATCCGTCATCTGAAGTAAGCGACTCCCCCAGAAAACAATGCCGGTTCGGTTATACCGGGAATATTGCGCGCGGTCCATGGGCCCAGGCGTTCACTGTGACCCATTTTTCCAAGGATTCGGCCGTCCGGACTGCATATCCCCTCTACGGCAAGGCTCGAACCGTTTGGATTATGGGGATAGTTCATGGTCGGCTTGCCCTCCATGTCCACGTATTGGGTGGCCACTTGGCCGGCCTGCGTCAGGGCATGAAGCTGTTTCGCGGAGGCGATAAAGCGTCCCTCCCCGTGAGAAACGGGGACCGTGTGGATGTCACCGGCACGACAGCGGGAAAACCAGGGTGAAAGCGTGGATACAATCCGGGTTCGCACCATGCGGGCCACATGTCGGCCGATCTGGTTATAGGTAATGGTCGGACTCTGCGCCGACAGGTCCAAAATCTTTCCGTAGGGCAGAAGCCCGAGTTTGATCAAGGCCTGGAAACCGTTACAGATGCCCAGTATCAAGCCGTCTCTTTGATTGAGCAGGCGCTCCACAGCTTCATGAACCCGGGGATTGCGGAATACGGTGGCGATGAACTTACCGGATCCCTCCGGCTCGTCACCGGCGCTGAAGCCTCCTGGCAAGACCAGCATCTGGGCTTGGTCGATCTCCCGGCATAGGGCCGTGATGGATTCCTCAACCTCTTGTGGTGAACGATTGCGAAACACCTGGGCGCGGGCAAGGGCGCCGGCCTGCTCCAGGGCGGCCGTGGTGTCGTACTCGCAGTTCGTGCCCGGAAAAACCGGGACAAATGCCCTTGGATGCGCCGTTTTTGCGCAGGCGGATCTTCGGGTCCGTGCCGCGTGCAAGGGGATCTCTTTAAACAGGTTTTCGGCAGGGCATGATCGTGAGGGGAAAACCCCTTCAAGGGTCTGTTTCCAGGGATATAGCAACTCCTCCAGGGGAATCACAATGGCATTATGGCGGATTTCCTCTTCTTTGATGGTGTCGGCGATCCATTGCGCCCCGGCTTCTCTTAGCCAGCCTGTTTCCCTGTCGGCTGGAACCTCCAGGATCATGGCGCCGTAAGCGGGCCGGAACAGCAGGTCGGCCGCGATCTCCGGCCGGATCTCTAGGCCGATGCGATTTCCGAACGCCATCTTGGCAAGGCCTTCAGCCGTTCCGCCCATGCCGATCGCGCGCGCGGCCGTCACTTCTCCGGCCTGGATAGCGCGGCAAACCGCGTCCAGCCTGGAGCGCAGGCGTTGAAAATCAGGCATATCCCCGGAAACGGTATCCAGCGGAACCAGATAAACGCGGCGGTTCGCCTGCTTGAATTCAGCGGACACGGCTTTTTCCACATCCAGTGTGCCTACGGCAAAAGCGATCAGGGTAGGAGGCACGTCAAGTTCGTTAAAGGATCCGGACATGCTGTCTTTGCCCCCGATGGCCGCAACACCAAGTTGCATCAGCGCGGTATGGGCCCCCAGCAATGCGCTGAAGGGCTTTCCCCAGCGCGCTTCATCATCGCCAAGTTTTTCAAAGTATTCCTGCAGGGAGAAGCGGATCTCGCACAGGGCGACCCCCACGGCCGCCAGCCGGGTAACGGCTTCCACCACGGCGTAGACGGCACCGTGAAACGGACTTCTTACAGAGAGGTGGGGGTCAAATCCAAATGTCATGGCCGTGGCGGTGGCTGCCTGACCGTGGTCCAGGGGGATTTTGGCCACCATGGCATCAGCGGGGGTATCCTGAAACGCGCCACCCAGGGGATAATGAACCGACGCGGCGCCGATGGATGCGTCAAAATGCTCAACCAGGCCCTGCTGGCTGGTGATGTTGAGGTCCGCCATCAGTTTCAGCCAGGCGGTTTTCTCGCCTTTATCCGCATTCACCAACGGGACCAGCAAGTCGCTTTTGCCATTGATTGCCGGTGGGGTCACCCGAACCCGGGCATGCTGTTTTGCCCCGTGGGAATCCAGGAAATCACGTTCCAGATTCAGGATGATCCGGTCATGCCAGAACATGCGCAAACGGTTGTTCTCCGTTACCACGGCTATTTCAGTGGCTTCCAGGTTCTCACTTTCCGCCGCCTTGACAAATGCGTCCGTATCCGCCGCCGATACCACAACCGCCATGCGTTCCTGGGACTCCGACAAAGCGACTTCCGTCGCGTTCAGGCCCTGGTACTTCAACGGTACCCTGTGGAGGAATACGTCGATTCCCGCCGCCAGTTCACCCACGGCCACGGCCACTCCGCCGGCGCCGAAATCATTGCATTTGCGAATCATACCGATGGCCCGGGGATTGCGAAACAAGCGTTGCAACTTGCGCTCTTCAGGGGGATTGCCTTTCTGAACTTCCGCTCCCGCGGTGGTTAGCGACTGCTCGGTATGTGTTTTGGATGATCCCGTGGCTCCCCCGATTCCGTCCCGGCCGGTTTTCCCCCCCACCAGCAGGATGCGGTCTCCCGGAACGGCGTCCCGGCGGAGCACGTGTTCCCGGGGAACGGCGCCGATCACGGCACCCACCTCCATGCGCTTGGCCACGTATCCGGGATGGTAGATCTCGCGGACCAGGCCGGTGGCCAGGCCGATCTGGTTGCCGTATGAACTGTATCCATGCGCGGCTTCAGTAGTGATGCGGCGTTGCGGCAGTTTGCCGGGAAGGGTTTCACCAATCGGGGTGCGTGGGTCTCCGCACCCGGTAACCCGCATGGCCTGATACACGTACGCGCGTCCCGAAAGCGGATCGCGGATGGCACCGCCGAGACAGGTGGCGGCGCCGCCGAAGGGTTCGATCTCGGTTGGATGGTTGTGGGTTTCGTTTTTGAACAGGATCAACCAATCCCGCTCAGTCCCGTTTTCCCGCACGGAGCGGATAATGCTGCAGGCATTGACTTCGCCCGACACCTCCATGTCATCCAGGCGCCCCTGCTTTTTCATGATGCGCATGCTCAATGTGGCCATGTCCATGAGGGTGTGCCGGTGCCGGTCGGGTTTGATGAGGGCGAAATCACTTAAAAAGCGGTTGTAGGCGTCCAACAACACTCTGGAATAAGGCCCCGGATCGATTTTCACTGAATCCAGGATGGTATGAAAGGTTGTATGACGACAATGATCCGACCAATAGGTGTCCAACATGCGCAATTCCGTTAGCGTCGGTGCTCGACCGATATCGCGGAAATGATCTCGGATTAAAATCAGGTCCGCAACGCTTAAGGAGAGCGCCATGTCGCGGATCCAATCGCCAGCGGCCCCGTCTTCCAGGCAAAGGAGTTCGCTCAACACCGGGACATCCCGGTCTGGTTGCGGCAGGGTGGAGTCCAGGCCGGAAACATGCAGTTGCGCTTCGCGTGAATCTACGGGGTTGATCATGTATTTGCGGATGCGCTGGAATTCGTTGTCGCTGATTGTACCTGAGAAGCGGTAAAATCGGGCTGTGGCCACTTCGGGTCGTTCCCCGCGCATGAGGATCTGGAAACACTGGGCTGTGCTGTCGGAGCGCTGGTCGTATTGTCCAGGCAGGTATTCCACGCCCAGGAGGCGCTCCTGCCCCGTTACCGGGATCTCATCCAGGAATACATCATCCAGGGGCGGTTCGGATAGGATGATCGGGATGGCCATTTCAAGGTCTGAGCGGGCAATTCCCCGAATCTCGTAGCGGTTGAACACCCGCAGTTTTGACAATGACAGGATGTCCAGATGATGGCGTAGATCCCGCAGGAGTTTTTCCGCGGCGCTGTCGAATCCGGGCCGTTTAGAGACGAACACGCGAAAAGTTTCAGCCATTTTTGCCATTGTATCACACTCCCGGGAATCGAAAACTACGGGTTGTGTTGAACCCGGGAAAAGAGAATCGCCTGCAAGCCGGCGGCTTTTTTGGCGTCCATTTCGCGGAGCATGACCTCTTGCAGGCAAACCGCTCGGGCCAGGGGATATGCGAAGATATCGGTGGAGTCGACCGTGTTGACAATGGCCTCTACCGGGGCGTCAAGCAGCGACAGCCGTCTCACAGTAAAACGGAGCGGGCGCCTGTTGTCAAGGAGTATCATTTTTGAAGCGGTCAAAGATGGCCTGAATTCCGGCTTCCAGCGGCTCGGGCGAAAAAGCCCCTTCCAGATCACGCCGGGGGCAAACTTCAAGAATTTCGGGATCGTTCAGGATCAGATCCCGGAACCCCAGGTTTTGCGTCCACGATTTCATGGCGTTGGCCTGAACGAGTTCATAGGCTTTCTGACGGGACACGCCGCGGTTGACCAGCAGTGTCAAGACGGACTGTGAGAAATAAACCTCCCGGGTGATCTCCTTGTTGCGGCGGATATTTTCCGCATAGATGACCAGGTTGGCGATGATATCGTGAATTTCATCCAGCATAAAGCAGGCGGCATGAAAGGCATCCGGGAAAATCACCCGTTCAGCGGAAGAATGGGAGATATCTCTTTCATGCCACAACAGGTTGTTTTCCAAGGCCACGCCCACATGGCTTCGCAGCAGGCGGGCCAGTCCGGAAATGCGTTCGCAGCGCACGGGATTGCGTTTATGCGGCATGGAAGATGATCCCTTCTGGCCGCGGGTAAATGGCTCTTCCATTTCCAACACCTCGGTGCGCTGCAGGTGACGGATCTCCAGGGCCATTTTTTCAACCGCCGTTCCCAGTCCGGCCAGTACATAAAGCACTTCCGCGTGACGATCGCGCTGGATGATCTGGGAGGATACGCGACACGGGGTGAGCCCCAGTTTCGCCAAAGCCTGTTCTTCTCCTTCGGGGGGGAAATGAATATAGGTGCCGACTGAACCCGATATTTTGCCTACGGACATGGTTTCCCGGGCTTGCTTTAGCCGTTGGATATTGCGCCCCATCTCTTCATACCAGAGCAGAAATTTAACGCCGTAGGAAATGGGTTCGGCGTGGATTCCGTGGGTACGCCCGATTCCCATCAAGTCCTTGCATTCATAGGCACGGGCAAGCAGGGCTCGATGGAGCCGTTGGGATTGCGCCAACACCAGTTCGAGGGATTCCAGAATCAAAAGCGAGAGGGCGGTGTCAACAATATCATAAGAGGTGATGCCCTTGTGTATATAAGCGGAATCAGGGCCCACGTGCTCTTCCACCGAGGTCAGGAACGCAATGACGTCGTGCTTTACCTCTTTCTCGATCTCATCGATCCGGTCTGCGTCAAAAGCGGCCGTGCGGCGGATATGGTCCATGCTTTTGTCGGGCACCTGTCCCATCTGGTGCCAGACTTCGGTAATGGCCAGTTCCACGTCCAGCCAGCGCCGGTAGCGGTTCTGCCGGTCCCAGATTTTCTGTACTTCTCTAACTGAATAGCGTTCAATCATTCCCTGCTCCTTGAGTGGTAATCATCGCTTGGGTAGACCAGATTATAGCTTGGGAACGGTGAAACCTCAATCCCGGCGGGATTCCGTAATTGGCAGCAGGGCCCGGGCAACCCGTTCCCGGTAGTGGTCGGCAGAGTAGTGGCGTTCAGAGAATCTCGCAGCCGCCGCGGCAATGGCGCGGCCTTCCTCGCTGTCGGCGCGTTCAATGCCTTTTGCCAGCGCATCGCCACGCGGTTCAACCAGTACGGCGATTTCCGGGGTCAGGGTCTGGGTATGCGTGTACAGGTTCGTGGCCACAACGGGAACTCCGCTCTTGAGGTAGGCATAGATCTTGAGCGGGATGTTGGTTCCATGCGAACGGGGCGATACCAGAACGTGGGACAGGTGGAGAAAATAAGGGATTTCTTTATGCGGGCGCAGGCCGGCAAAGAGGATTCGTTTTTCCAGTCCGCGTTTGCGGGCGATTTGGCGCAGTTTCTCGATCTGGGAAGGCTTGCCGCCGACCAGTACGAGATGAAAGCGCGGATCCAGGAAGGCCAGGCTCTCCAGCAGCAGGGGAATGCCCTGGTAGTGTTCCAAGGTACCGGTGTAGGTCACGATGCGTCGTTGGCGGGGAAGATGCGCGCGGATTTCGTTCAACATATGCAGGTCCAGTTGCTTTGGAGATTCATCCATAAAGTTTTCGATGAGGGTTAATTTCTTTTCAGTGGTGATGGATGCGGCGTGTTCATAGAGAGAACGGCAGATAACGATAACCGACCGCGCCCGTTTCAATGCCCAGCGTTCATTGATCGCAAACAGGCGCCGTACCAAACGTGAGCGGGTGAATTGAAAGTTGTCCATCTGTTGGACCAGGGATGAGTGCATGTCGTAGAGGTGGGGAATACGGAAGATGGCACTGAACAAGGTGCCGAACAGAGAGGCCTCTTCGTGGGAATGAATCACGTCGTAACGCCCCAGCAGGAGCCGTTTCAGTGAAGAGAAAAACAAAAAAAAGTCCAGCACCAGTTTGCTGGCGGAAGGGCCGGTTTTAACCTGGCGGATCCAGAAGGGCCTCAGGGAACGGAATATCCTGAGTCCGGGAACCTCTTTGTCCGCGCCGATGGGGTAGGTGACCAAATCGACTTTGTGCCCCAGATCGGTTAGCGCGCGGATGCGAAAGTATTCGGAAAACGGCGTGCCCCGGGGCTCAAAAAAGGGTTCAGGGGCGATCATCAGGATTTTCATGATAATCGACCCCATTGATGGCTCGGATTGAGTAGGTGGTTTTCTTTAAACCTTCGTGATAGATCTTGGTGAGCATTTCGGCGATCAATCCCAGGGTGATCACCTGAAATCCCAGGAAAATCAAGAGAATCGTGAAAAACAGCAGCGGCCGGCCGGCAATGGGCTGAAGATACGCGTATTTGATTACCGTCAGATAGGCGCCCGACAGAAATCCGCCCAGGAGCATCAAGAGGCCGATCCCGCCGAAAATCTGCAGGGGACGGTGGGCATAGGACAAGAGGTACTTGATGGTGATCAGGTCCAGTATCACGCGGAAGGTTCGGCCCAGACCGTACTTGGATTGCCCGAACTTGCGTTCTCGATGGTTGACCGGGATTTCGGTGGAGCGAATCCCCATGCGCGATGCAATGGCCGGAATATAGCGGTGCATTTCCCCGTACAATGTCAGGTTCTTGACCACTTCGCGGCGGAACCCCCTCAACGTGCAGCCGTAATCGTGCAGTTTGACCTTGGTGATGAAAGAAATCAACTTGTTGCCGATAAAAGAGGGCAGCAAACGCGTCAGGAATTTGTCGCGGCGCTTTTTGCGCCAACCGTTTACGATATCGTACCCCTCCGCAAGCTTTTCCAGAATGCGCGGAATATCGCCCGGGTCGTTTTGCAGGTCCCCATCCATGGTGATGACAAGTTCGCCGCGGCATAAATCGAAACCCGCGGAAATGGCGGAACTCTGGCCGAAGTTCTTACGGAACTGGATGACTTGTACCCGGGGATCGCTTTCGCGTAGCTCGAGCAGGGTCTCCAGGGATGCGTCCGTACTGCCGTCATCGACAAAGATCATTTCCAATTCTATATCCAACGGATCCGTGGCGGACAGGATCTCGCGGTACAAGAGCCGGATGTTATCTCTTTCGTTGAATACGGGTACAATGACCGACAGCAGCGTTTTGGCCATAGCCTTTTTTAGCACATTCTCCCCAATATGACAACTTGAGAAGAAGGTGACAGGAGGCAGGAAGGCCAGGAAAAGAGAAGTTGAGAGAGTTGAGGGCGGAAAAGAAGTTGAAAAAAGCGGTTCTCTTCCATTTTGTGTGGGTTTGGGGTTATACATATTTGAAAAAATGATAAGGCTGCATGAGAGTACCCTTTCGGGCACAAATACCCAGAGGGCACAGGTCACCGCTCACCACTTCGGTTCAGACCCATGCGGTCTTCGGCGGACTAAAATGAC
>DSBM01000129.1 GCA_011049425.1 Candidatus Aminicenantes bacterium | reverse complement strand
GCCGCGAACCGCCTGCTTACGCAATACTCCCACCAGTTCGCCGATGCACTGGTCAACCGCTACTGGGACCTGGGCGATCATTTGTGGAACTTTTACGCCCGCGGTTTCTAGCAGGAAAAGTTGAAGAGTTGAAGAGTTGAAGAGGAAAGAAGTTCCAAAAGTAGGGGCGGTTCGCGAACCGCCCGTACGCCTGCCACCTTGGTCACTTTCGACTGCGATCTCCTCCTCTGGCCAATCGCCACTTGCCTCTTGCCAGGGTCCTCCTACCTCCTGATACCTGTCACCTGATACCTGTCACCTTCTTTTCAACTTTTCACTTCTTTATCGCCCACCAGGAGCCGGAGAATGTTACCGCTTCTTCGGAGTCCCCAGCCAGAGAAGACCCCTCGTATTGGCCCTGCATCGTCTTGTGTCCGGTGATGATGCCGCTATAGTAGCGGTTGTACCAATAAGGCCCACGGCCGGACACAATCTCCATGGTGATCAATTTTCCCCGCACCCGGTAGGTGCCGGATAAAAACGAAACATCCGTGCTGATGTCCCCCTCTTCAGAAGTTCCCGAAAATGTCCAGATCATGCCCCTGTCCGGGTCGTATTCCTGCCCACTGTCACTGACCACCTGGATGATTTTCCAATCGCCCGTGATCTCAAATATTTCCGATTCACGAGCGCACATGCACAGAATTACGAGTACACACACCCCCAACCCCATGATTCGCGGTGCTGATCTCATTGCATACCCTCCGCCGAGGCTCCCCGGTATGGAAAATTCCGCCCCTGCGCCAAAAGCCCTGATGTTGAAATAATAGAATCATCCGGCCCGTTTTTCTCAAAATGATCGGTGCAAGATAAAATTGAAAAGCCGGGATCGGTCAAGAGGGGCCCTGTCAAGAGGGACCCTTGACATGCGAGGCGAAGTAGTGTACATTCCGCTTCTATGCAGAGTAACAACGGGATTCTTCGTGCCGCCGGGCTGATGGCGGGATCCCTGTGCCTGCACCATTATCACCTCCACCACGCGCTCCCCGCGAGCGTGTGAACTTAGACTGACCCACCCCTTTACCCCTTGCCGGAGAAATCCACCCCTTTATCTCCGGCAGGGTTCATTCCTCATGGAGGTGACCATGAATCCCATTCTGAAACTGGCGATCCAACGCAAAGGTCGCTTGAGCGAAGGTTCCCTGGGCCTGCTCAGGGACTGCGGTATCACCTTTTCGCGCAGCAACGGCAAACTCAAAGTAAGCTGTGACAACTTTCCCCTGCAACTCATGTTCCTGCGCGACGATGACATTCCCGCCATTGTGGCGGATGCGGTCGCGGACCTGGGCATTGTGGGGCGCAACCTGCTGGCGGAGACGCGGGACGATGTGCAATCCGTGCGCGACCTGGGGTTCGCCCGCTGCCGCCTGGCGCTGGCGGTAGAGAAAACACGTCCCTGGACCGGACTCAAGGATCTGGAGGGCAAGTGCATCGCTACTTCTCACCCCCGCATTCTTACGGATTTTTTTGAACGCCGGGGCATCAGTGCCCGCATCCGCCGTATCGCTGGGTCGGTTGAGATTGCGCCCGCCATCGGCGTGGCCGACGCTGTCTGTGACTTGGTCAGCTCCGGCAGCACCCTACTGAGCAACGGCCTGCGCGAAGTGGAAACCGTTTTTGAATCCACGGCCCAATTGGTGGCGACTCCACATCTTCCTGATGACAAGGCGGTTTTGCTCAAGCGCCTCTTGCTGCGCATCCAAGCGGTACTGCGGGCGCGCACGCACAAATATATTCTGCTCAACGCTCCGGAAAAGTCGCTGTCCTCCATCTGCCGTTTGCTTCCCGGCATGAAGAGCCCCACGGTCAGTCGCCTGAATCAGCCGGGCTGGGTGTCCGTACAATCCGTGGTGGCGGAAGAAGAGTTCTGGGAAATGGTGGATCGCCTGCATGAATTGGGCGCGGAAGGCATCCTGGTCTTGGGATTGGAAAAGATGGTGTTTTAATGAAAAAGCCAAAGCCAAAGATCCGCTTGCTTCTCCAGCCCACGGAAAAAGAGATTCGCAGTTTGACTGAGCGCAGGTCCGCAATAGATCCGCAAGTCGCAGAGACCACCGCGCGAATCCTGGATGATATCCGCAAGGGCGGTGATTCCGCGTTGAGAGAATACAGCCGTCGCTATGATGCCTGTGTTCCCCATTCTTTTCGGGTGCCGGCAAGCGATGTCCGCGTTGCGGGTGAGTGCCTGGGCCGCGAATTGAAGGCGGCCATCGAAACGGCGCTTTGCAATATACGCCGCTTCCATGATTATCATCGTGAAAAGGAAGAGGGCCGCATCCAGACCCAGTCCGGGGTGGAATGTTTTCAACGCCTGGTTCCCATTGAGAAGGTGGGACTGTATGTACCCGGGGGACGGCACCCGCTGTTTTCGTCCCTGTTGATGCTGGGGGTTCCCGCGGTCCTGGCGGGATGCCGTGAAGTGGTAGTGTGTACCCCGCCCGACCACAACGGCCGGGTCCACCCAACCATTATTTACTGCGCCGGGCTGTTGGGAATTCGCCGCGTGTTTTGTGTGGGTGGAGCGCAGGCGATTGCCGCCATGGCGTACGGGACGGAAAGCATTCCCCGGGTCGACAAGATCTTCGGCCCGGGCAACGACTACGTGACCGCGGCCAAGATGCAGGCCGCCGGGGACGGGGTCGCCGTGGACATGCCGGCCGGACCCTCGGAATTGCTGGTGGTGGCGGACCATTCCGCGCGTGCTGATTTTGTGGTGGCGGACCTGTTGGGGCAATTGGAACACGGCGCGTCCAGCCGGGCGGTACTGGTGTCTCTGGACCGGCAACTGGCGCAGGCGGTATGCGGTGAACTCAGTACCCGTTTGGAAGCGGGGGAATTTTCAACGGTGGTAGAGAAAAACCTGGAAAGCGTGGTTGTAATGGTGGCAGCGGACCGGAACCAGGCGGTAACCATTCTCAACGCTTATGCCCCGGAACACCTCACCTTGGCGGTGGAGGATCCCCAAGCGTGGGTAGGAATGATTCATAATGCGGGCAGCGTGTTCCTGGGCCACTGGGCGGCTGAAGCGGTGGGCGATTACGCCTCGGGCACCAACCACACCCTGCCCACCGGGGGACATGCCCGCGCCTGGTCGGGGATCACGGTGCGTTCGTTTCAGAAAAGCATCTCGTTTCAACACTTGTCTGCCGACGGTCTGCTGGGTGTAGCCAGAACGGTTGAGGTTATGGCCTTGGCTGAAGGTTTGCCGCTGCACGCCGCATCGGTTTCGCTGCGTCGCGCGGCCGCCCGGGCCGAACCGCGCGCAAAAATGAATCCCCTGGACCTGCTCAGTTGCCGTGCCCGCAGTCTGCAGCCCTATGTATCCACGCGTGACAAATCCCGCGCCAGAGAGATGGTGTGGCTCGACGCCAATGAACTTCCGGTTTCATTTTCCGATAACGCGGGAGTGAACCGTTACCCCGACCCGAAACAGCGACACCTGACCCAACGCATTGCCGGCATGTACGGATGGGAGCCGGAGCGCATGCTGTTGGGAAACGGCAGCGACGAGTTGATCGATATCCTGATACGTGGATGCTGCGATTCCCGCGGCGATCGCATTCTGGTTTGCCCACCCACGTACGGCATGTACGAAGTATGCGCCCGGGGCAACGGGGTGGATGTCATCGAGGTCCCGCTGTGGCCGGACTTCAGCCTGGATGCGCAAGGCGTGATCCGCCATGCCCGGAGAGAAAACGCACGCCTGATCTTTCTGACTTCACCCAACAATCCCACCGGCAATCTGCTGGACAAAGCATCAATACTGGACGTGGTGCGCAACTGCCAAGCCGCGGTGGTCGTGGATGAAGCCTACCTCGATTTCGCAAAAGATCCCGGCCTGGCCAAAGAAACGGAGTATTTCCCCAACCTTTTTGTGTTGCGCACATTTTCCAAGTCCTGGGGCGCCGCCGGGGTTCGGGTGGGCATGCTGCTGGGGAATGTCGAAGTGCTGGCGGTTCTGCGCAATCTCCAGGCTCCCTACAACATCAGTACTCCCAACAGTGAAACGCTGGCGCGTATTCTGGATTCGACAAAAAAACGTACGCGGGTATTACGCGAACTGGTATCCGAGCGGGAATTCCTCTCCAACACATTGCCGCTACTGGATTGTGTGGATGAGGTGTTTCCTTCTCAGGCCAATTTTCTTCTGGTCCGCTTTCTTGACGGCGCTGGTGTTCTGCGCTTTCTGGAAACAAACGGAGTGCGGGTACGGGACCGCTCCGACCAGCCCGGGTGCGGCAATTGCCTGCGCATCAGCGTGGGAACGACCAAGGAAAACCGCTTCTTGATGGAATGTCTGCAAGCATATAACGGAGGCTTGAAATGCTGAAAAAACGATTGTTGTTCCTGGACCGGGACGGTACCCTGATCCGCGAACCCGAGGATGATCCGCAGGTGGATTCCCTGGAAAAACTGGAGTTGTTGCCCAAAGTGGTGGTCAGCCTGAACCGCGTGGCAAGCACGGGTATGTTTCACCTGGTGATGGTCAGCAACCAGGATGGCCTTGGAACGCGATCTTTCCCGATGGCGTCTTTCCAGGCGTCCCAGGAAAAACTGTTGACATTACTGGCCAACGAAGGCATCCGCTTTGCCGCCGTGCACATCGATCCCACATGGCCGCAAGACAACGCGCCCACACGCAAACCGGGTACGGGAATGTTGAACGAGTATCTGAATGGGGATTACGATCTGGAGCACTCGTACGTGGTGGGGGACCGTTTGTCCGACGTGGAACTGGCGCGTAACCTGGGTTGCCGCGCGGTCTGGTACCGCGAGGACACGCTCGGGAATCGGGATCCCCTGGTTGCCGCGGGTTTGGAACGCTGGTGTGACCTGGTTTCAGGTGACTGGGCGGTGGTGGCGGACTTCCTGCTGGGCATCAGGG
>DSBM01000128.1 GCA_011049425.1 Candidatus Aminicenantes bacterium | reverse complement strand
GTTTTGGTTCATTTGAATTTGGATCATTGGGAATTGTTTAGGATTTTGAATTTAGGATTTAAGGATCCTGGGCGGTTCGCGAACCGCCCCTACACCTGTCACCTCAGTTCCACTTTTCACTTTTCACTTTTCACTTTTCACTTTTCACTTCAAGCACTTTCGCTTCAACGTTCGGCATCGGTTCCATTTCAGTGGGAAACGGTATGTCCAGCCAAACCGTTTCAGCCTCGTTCTCCAGGTACTTTTCCAGCAGGATGGCCCCGTCCAGGTAGACCTGGAGCAGGCGATTCTCTGTCACGGCAGAGCGGGGAACACGTACCGCGGCCCGGACCCCCTCCACCAGGGGTACACCCGCGGAAACCTTTCCGTTCCCTCCGATTTCCAGGGTTGCCTCATTACGCAGGCGGTCTAGGTCTTTTTGAGACACATCTTCCCTCAGGAAACGATTGACCTGTACCCGGCGCCACAGGGCTTCGAGGTTGTCGGGATCCTGCCGGAGAACGTCTTCCACCTCTTGCAGGGCCAATGTCATCAGGCGCACCGCGATGGCGGCACGCACCGCCAACAGCCCCACCTCAACAAACCGCTTCCCCTGAAGAGTCGGCAGCAATTGCCGGGCACGCTCGAGAGCGCCTGCGTGGTTGCCTGTGCGTAGATCAAGATGAATGCGCAGGATTCGACTTTGCGGATCATCCTCACGTAACAGCCCCACATCGTTCAAGCGTCTTGGCAGATCTGCCAGATCCAGGATGCTGGTCTCAAAGATAACCCGCTTTACCCATCCTGATACCTCTCTTCGTTGACGCTCCCGGGCATGGCGCCTGAATTGCCGCAAGGATTGCTCGAATGCCTGGTATAACAGATCTTCGCGGAAATTTCGGTAACGAATCCAGTCCATATCCAGGGGATTCAACAACCGGGCATATCCTTGTATTCTGTCGATTCTTTGAATCAGGATTTCCAATTCAAGAACGTTCAACCCGCCGCGTAGCAGCTCATTGTAACGGGCGCGGATTTCAGCGTAGCGCCTTCTTTCCGAAGCATCCAACAGCCGCCAGCGCCATTCCAGCGGCGCTCCCAATTCCAACAGGTACTCCGCCACATGGTCACAGGCGTCCGGACACCGTTCCAGGACGCTCGCCAGCAAATCCCATGAGCGGGAATAGCGGTACCAGTCCCGGATCATGGTGTCTACCTGTTCGGGACTCATGTGGTTGATCCCCCGGCTCAGGCGTTGGCGACACTCCGCTTGCGTTTCGCCGTCAAGCAGGGGCCACAAACGCAACAACTCCATGCCCACAACCAGGGACAACTCCGGCCTTCCCGGTCCCAGGCGCGCCGCTGTGCGCAGCTCAGCGATGCCTTGCTCAAAATGGCGTTCGCGCTGAACCGGGTCGGTCAGATGCGCGCGAGCCAGTTCCAGCCACGTATCCGGAGACAGTGGGTTCAGTTTCAAAGATCGCTCTAGCCAGGTGATACCTGAAGCCACGTCACCATTCTCTATCCAACCGACCCCCAACCTGCGTTTGCTTGCGGGATCGGTTGGATTCATTTTGACCGCGGATAAGAGATGGTGCAGAGAACCACCGGATATTCCTGTTGATACAATGGAAAGCAACCGCGAAGTCAGGCCGGCCGCGGTAACCAGGATGAAAGCCGCAAAAAACAAACCCGGGCGGCGCGTCACCTCTTTTCTCCTTTGCATGTAACCAGCCGGGCGGCAAGCGCCATCAACAACAACCCGGGAAAAACCAGGCCAGGAACACGCAGGGGATAATGAAAAAAACACGTTCCCCAGAACAGCATTGCCGCGGCCAGCATTCCCGCGGCCGCTCCCCTCGCCCAACGGTCCGGACAATTACTCCAGCCGTGCCACATCCCCCACAGATACAGCAGCAAGGCCGAAACCAGCAACGCGAGGGAAAACAGGCCGCCTTCCGCCGTGGCTTCCAGCCATTCATTGCGAGCGTGGGAAAGGTGGAGTTCCGGGTAGTCGATATAAACCGGGTTGACCTGGGAAAACGTACCAAAGCCAGTTCCCAGCACGGGAAAATCGCGAATCATGTTTTTTATTGCCGGCGTGGTATCCATAGAGACTGTATCGCCCGTGCGTTGTTCCTGGAACCGGGGGTGGGTACGGGTTATTCCCATTGCCATGGCCATCAGCATGGCGACAAGGAAGATCCAACTCAGGCGGCGACGATAATCCGGCGCAAACCGGGTAAACAGCCACAACAATAACGCGACGGTTCCGGCACCCGTCATCAACCAGAACAGGTTTTTGTTACGAACCAAAGCAAACCCGGCCACGCAAACTGCGATTAGGGCAAGGTGGGATCCGGTTATTGATCCCGGAAAAAGCCATTGTTTCAGCGTAGACGGCCGGGGTCCGCGCGAAGAAAACAAGCCGGCCTCCGCCGCCCACATTCCCAAACCCGCCAGCAACGCCATGCCGATAAAGAGAGCGGCCTGGGCGGCGTCCACGAAAGTCCCGGTCAGGGCCGCCCACGGCATGGGGTTGTCAACCGGGTAAAAAAAGAGGAAAAATTTGCCGTTCGGCATCAACATGCGCGTGGCCCCGATCAAGACCTGCACACCCGCGGAAACCAGCAGCGCGAAAGATATTCCCCTGGCTTCGAGGCGCCCTACCGGCAAGCGCAGGAAAGTAATAAAGAAAAGAGTCAGCGCCAGCAGGTGCAGGGCTACGCCAAACGTGATCCCCGGAGCCAGGCTCAATGGCAACCAATCCGATGCGGCCATGGGCAGAGAGTCCAGCAGCGGCAACGCCCCGGGATGAATCGCGCCCACAAGCCCGCGCGGCAAAGGAATCAACTGGACCAGGGCGACAACAGGCAGCAACATCACAAGGCGGGCCAACCACCGCCCGCCGGGAAGCGGAATCAAACCCTCAATATCCGGCCATGCCAGGGCGATCCAGATCACCAGTACCAGGGAAAATATGGTGACGAACGGTTCGGGGGCGCTCCCGAAAGGCAGCGGCACCAGCAGGATCAAACCCTGGAGAATGCGCAAGCGGAAAATGTTTTGTCTGGATCCCGTCATCAATCGTCTTGAAAATGCCGGATCAGGCGCGAAAAGAAGCCGCGGCCGGCGGTTGCGGGCGGGCTGGATTCCGGCATATGCTCGATTCCCCGGTTTTGCAGGATGTGCTCCGGATTGCGGCGCAGGAGCAGGTCAGGATACTCCACGCCCAGGTCGGTTAAAACAGCGAAAGCGCCGGATAGATCCGCCGGGCGTTCATCCGGCCAGTGGGCGTCGGATGCCACCACGTGAACCAGGTTGCTGCGCAGCAGCCGCACCGCGCTTTGCCGGGCGGCCTCGCCGAACCAGCCCATCAGGCTGCCCGCGTTCACCTGGGTCAGGGCCCCGGCTCTTACCAGGCGCGAGAGAACCTCCGGGTTCCGCTGAATCACGGCGTTGCGTTCCGGGTGCGCGATCACGGGAATCCAGCCGTCCCCCTGCAATATGAACAACAATTCGTCCAGGCCGGGGAAAAGCATGTCAAAGGGGAACTCCAGCAGAAAGTAGTCGCCCGCGTTGAGGCTCAAACGTCGCTTGAAACGAGCCAGGGTGTCACTCAGAGCGTGGGTGCAGTGGATTTCCGCCCCGGCCATCACACGCACTTGCGGGCATTCACGTCCGGCCCACTCGACCCATTGGTCCCGGGCCTGGAGCAATGTTTCTATTTCGTTGTCTTTCTGTACTCCCGGGTACACATGGGGTGTCGCGGCGAGCACGGTCGTACCGTTACTGAAAGCCCGGTTGAGCATCCGCAACGAATCCTCGAGAGACTGCGCTCCGTCGTCCACGCCGGGTACCAGGTGAGTGTGAAGATCCACAAATCCCGGCAAAACCTTTGAAAAGTCTGCGGAATCACTTTGTGATGGCTGCATGGATTGGACTACATCAACTCAACATCGCCCACAATTCAGGCGCGGGATTCGTCGGATTTGTATTCGTAGGTGTAGCGACTGTAACCGTAACGGTAGCCATAGCCCTCGCCTTTCTTGAGATTTACCTTGTTCAGGATGGCTCCCAACAAGCGGATGCGGAACCTGGCCAACTCGCTCTTGACCCCCACCACGGCCTTGCGATTGGTTTTTCCCCACCACACCACCAGGATCATGGCATCCGCCATGCGGCCGATAATTACGGGATCCACAATTCCCACCAGGGGCGGCGCGTCAATAAAGATCAGGTCAAAGTGCTGGCGCAGCTTCTTGATCAGGTCTTCCATGCGCTTGGAATCCAGGATCTCCGTGGGGTTGGGAGGAATGGGTCCGGAAGGGATCACAAAGAGATTGGGAACCCTGGTTTTGACAAAAAGCTCTTCAGACGGCTCCCTGGAAACCAGGAAAGATGACAGGCCGTTTGTGTTTTTACAGTTGAAAATCTTGTGGATCATGGGCTTGCGCAAGTCGCCGTCAATGATCAATACGCGTTTCCCCAGCTTGGTGAACGAAACCGCCAGGTTGACCACGGTTGCGGTTTTGCCTTCACGGGGAAGGGATGAGGACATGGCGATCAACTGGGGCGGGCCGTCCGCGGTTGACAGCATGATGGAAGTGCGGATATTGCGGTAACTCTCGGCCATTGCGGAATCGGCATCCATGAAGTTGGCCAGTTCAATGTGGTGGGGAGTTTCTTTTTTAGCTTTTCCGGGCTTTTTCCCGTAGCCGTAATAGTAATCGTGGCCGTTCTCGGTCCCCAGTTCCGGCACCATGCCCAGGGTGGGAATCCGCAGGTGTTGTTCGGCTTCCTCCGGTGTCTTGATCGACTTGTCCAGCCAATCCAGGGCAAAGACCAGGAAAAGACCCAGGAACACGCCTATAAACACAGCCTTGATGCCAACCATCTGTTTTGATGAAGATATGGGCCCACGCGGAACCTCGGCGCGGTCGATAATCTTGATATTGCTGGTCTGCAAACCTTCCAGGCGCGAGGTCAGCAGCGATTCCTTCTGCTTGCGCACCAGTTGGTCCAGCAG
>DSBM01000127.1 GCA_011049425.1 Candidatus Aminicenantes bacterium | reverse complement strand
GGGCGTAGCTTTCAAACAGTCGATCCATGTGCCGTTTGAGAGCCGGGTACTCGGGCAGGGTGGTGACGGACGGCCGCGAAGACGAGCCTTTGGCCCGATTGTAACTGAGCTGGTTGAGATAATATGCGGCCAACTGCCCTTTCAGTTCCATGGCCTCGTGGAAGCTGTCCGGACGGGGTTTTGCTGCCTGGTCTGAATCTAGGATGGCATCCAGGTGCGTGAAAGCTTCTTCCATGCGGTAGTACCCGATCGAACGGGCCAGTTTCATCCGGGCGGCGAGGTCGTGCGGGTTTTTTTCCACGTTCCGGCGCGCGGCCAGCAAATGGTCTCCGGATTTTACCTTGTCGATCCACTGGTTGAACCCTTCCACTGATCGCTCCGGCATGCCGTATTCCTCAAGCTGCTCTCCCTCGGGAGAAAAGATCTTCATGGTCGGGTAAGAGGTGATGGCGAATTGTTCGCAATAGGCCTGGCCGTTCGGAGTGGTCTGCTCGATATATTGCAGGATGACCTTTTCGGCTACGGTTTTGAACGCGCCCTTTTTAAAGGTTTCCTCTTTCAAATGCCGGCAGGGATTGCACCAGAGCGCTGAAAAAACCGTCAGGATCGGCTTCTTCTCCTTGCGGGCGATTTTGAGCAACTCCTCGTGGGCAATCTCCTGGCTGTACCAGGCGGTTGACCCGATGGTGACCGTGGGCGCAGACGCATCTTTTTCCACTCCCCATGACAAGCCCACAAAACCGACAAGTCCGACCAGCAGGAAAACAAGTTTCTGTTTCAATTTTTTCTCCTCTCCCTGTGTTTTTAGCGCTTGCTGTCGCGCGACTGACAGTAAATCCATTTCCCCGGGAATTACTGCAGGTGGTGACGGCCGGGAAATCTGATTCTCACATAAGATGATTTTATGATTGTGAAATCGGGGTTTCAAGGAAATTTCCATTCCTCACTCAACTTTAACTTGGCAAGGGGCGAGAGGCGAGGGGCGAGGGGCCTAAGTAGAAAGTTGAAAGTCTAAAGTCGAAAGCAAATACCTTTAAAAACCGTTCTACTTCTTTCCTTTTCAACTCTTCAACTTGTTTCAAGTCATTTGAATTTGTTTTGGATTTGGGATTTGAATGAAGGCGACCACCTTCGCCAGGGCTTCGCGGATTTCAATCGCCGCGGCACAGGTCTTTTACTTCCACCGCGATGGTGTTGGAAGCGGCTTTCCCCAACCATAGGTGGTCGAGAGAGCGTTCCGCCTGCGGCAGGTTTCCAGGCAAATTCCATTGCCTGTCCGCCTCGGTCCGTTCATAAACGAAACGGATTTCATACAGGCCCGGCTTCTCCAAAGGGAAAACACGGCCGCGGGACACATATTTGTCCGGATAACCGTCCGGCAGCCCCAGGCGCGCTTTGACTTTCTGCATGTCCGGGTTGTTTTCCCGCCCGCCGGGAGCGGCGAAAACCAGCCGGTATTGTAGGTCCAGGCGCGCTTCGAGGGAAATGGTTTTCTGTTCTCCCGGCGCCAGGGCAAAGGTGCGTCCCGGAAAATGGTTCACCTTGGGGGAGTGCCAGATAAAACCACTTTGGCGCGGAATGCTTTCCCCTCCCTGGCGCTTCACCTCCAGTTCTTCGCCGATAAAAACGTCGTGGACAAGAACGCGGAACGGTTTGGCACCCCGGTTCGCGAACTCAACGGTCAGCGCGATCTCCTCTCCCGGCCGGCAGACGGGTTTGTCTAGGGAAAGGTGGATCTGCAGGTTATTGATGCTTTCGGTCGACTGCTTGGCCCCTTCTGTCCGCGACCCGGTCGCGAGCGCGAACACGCACAATAAAACAATCCCGGAAAAGATGCCTGTGTGCCTGATCATGGTTCCCCCTGATGAGAAATCGAGTTGCACGCCTTTTTAATGTCTATTATGAAGCATTTTTCAGACGGGGGTCAAGGGGCGGTTCGTGAACCGCCCTGTAGAAGGTAGAAAGTAGAAAAAACGTATAAAAAAAGGCGCGGTGATCGGGCTACCGGCCGGGTGGTGATGAAGGAACTTACCGGAGTTGTGATGGAAAAAAGAAGAGGGACAGGTCCGTGCAGTATGAAAGTGGAGAAAATAGCGGGCTCAATGAATCCCGTGGCTGAAGGTTTTTCCGGGGGTTCAGGCGTTGCTTCCGGGTGGATCGGGAAGATGAATCCTGACGGGCTCCTTGAATTCGGTGCAGGATCGGAAACTGATTTTGCCTTCGTGTTGCAGGCAACCGACAACAACGGCCGGGTGAAGGCCGAAAATTTCCGCACACTTCATGACTTTCTTTTTTGAACAAGTGATTGAGTCGGCGAAAAACCGGACAACGTCATCGGATTTAAGGTGTTTCCGGGCGAATTTGTCGGCTTCATTTTCCGATTTTTCGCTTACATCCATCAGGTCGAAACTGTCGATGAACTCATTATGCTCTAAAGCGTCGTGCAGCAGGATGTGGGCGATTTCATGGGTAATCGTAAACCAGAAGTTGTCGTTTCTGTCGAATCGAGCCGTGTAGACAATAACGGGATTTTCATCCAGCCATAAAACGGCACCGTCCGTATACGTCTGGGACAAGTGGGGAAGATGCAAAAAAACAACACCGTTCCGGTTCAAAGCATCGATGAATTCAGTTATCCCCTTCCCTTTACGCGTAAATGCAGGAATTTCATCCGCCAATTGATAAAGACCCTCTTCATTGTAGTGATTGATTTCGGCTTGTTTAGTCGCTTCAATTCTGGCTTTCTGTATCCATGTCAACGCATAATAAGGATTGAATCCCTTTTTTGTTTGCGATTTTCTGAAATACGCGGGAACATTTTCCTTCATGAAATCAAATTGAAGATTCCGAATATTCCAGAATGCCTTCACTTGGGCGATCAGGTTGTCGTTTTTATTCAACCAGCCTTTTTTGTGCATTTCAAGTACGGGCATATAACGAAATATCAAGGCCTTAGCGGCGGTTTCCTCATTCAGTGCGCTCTCCTCAAGTTGAAGGCGATTATTGGTGTCCAGATTGATCCAGAATTGAACGGACTGTTTGAAAACCCGGCTCAAAAGCCTGGCGGTATCAAATGTAACCGGAGCCCTGTTCTTGACCAATTGGTTCACATGCTTGATGCTCATGCCCATAATTTCGGCCAGATCTTCCTGCCTCCAGCCATAAAACTCAAGTTCTTCCTTGATTGCATCCCCGGGGCCCAGAAGCACAAAAGGTTTGTACTTGCCCATGTTTCCTCCTTTTTATTCGTAATGCTTGGATATTTTCATGATTGTTACGATTCCCTTGAGCTTTTCCTGATCCTGAAAATCGATCAAAATCTCAAGCCTGTACTCCTTAGTCAATCTCAAAGAAAAAGTATCCTTTCTTCCTTCCAGTTTTTCAAACCGCATGGAAGGAGGAATGCGCAAATCATTAATCGTATCCGCCGCTTCTATGCGATTGACCCGTTCCACAAATTTTACGGCCACTCCTCTCGGCAATTTCAGCTTCCTTGATTCACCTGAGCAATAAAGCTTAATTAACTCTTTGTCACCGAAAAAGTATTCCATGCATTACTCAGAAAGTTAAAGATATTATATATATAACATAAATAAATCTTAAATTCTACATAACAAGATAGGTAAATTTTATTAGGCAAGTTACGGAAGACAAAAACCCTGGCTCAAGTCTTCATTATTGCAAATTAAGCGGGGGCTCATTTCAATTTTTTGTTGTTTTACGCGGCAGGGCATAATGGAGCTGTTCATGTAGGAGGGAAAAGTGAAAAAGACATTTTTTGCCGCATTTATCATGGTGTTGATCTTTGCCCTGGCATGCGCCCCGGATACGAAACAGCAGGAAGATCAGCAGAAGGAGATGGAAGCCTACACCCTTCGGGGTCAGATCTCAAAGTCGAAAGTGAAAATTCCGTGATGGGGGAACTTCAAGTCCGGTGATGAGGTTATCGGCCGGAGCATCGTTGCCGCTCCGGCTGATCTGTGATGATTGGACTATTGGCGAGGGGCGAGTGGCAAGGGGCAGGAGCGGGGAATGAATTGCTTGTATTTTGGATTTCAGATGACGCTCCATCTGCCTAAATCTAATTATTTATATAAAATTGTTGATTATAGTCTGCGCATTCAGTAAAATGTTTTGATTGGGAGGTTTGCATGATTGCCAGGGAATTGGAGGGTCTGATCCGGGAACGCCTGTTTCGCGCCAAGGCCATCGTGGTCATCGGTCCCCGGCAGGTGGGTAAGACCACCCTGCTGAGAAAAATCGTTGCCCCATTTCAAGACCAAACCCTCTGGATCAATGGAGACGACCCCCACGCCAGGCAGCGTTTGGCCGGTGTGGGGATAGCCGAACTGGAAGTTTTGATCGGTTCCAAGCGAATCGTAGTGGTTGATGAGGCGCAGCGAATTTCTGATATCGGGTTGACCCTCAAGATGCTGGTGGATCATTCCCCCGGGGTTCAACTCCTGGTGACGGGCTCTTCATCGCTGGACCTGGCTGGGGAAACCCGCGAACCCCTCACGGGTCGCAAATTTGAATTTTTCATGTACCCCTTGTCCTGTGCCGAACTTTTTAAACACTTCGGTGAACTGCAGGAAAGGCCCCTGCTTGAACACCGCCTGGTTTACGGCCAATATCCGGATGTGGTCATGAATCCAGGGCATGAACGGGAGATCCTCAGTCAACTCTCTTCCAGTTACCTCTACAAGGACTTGTTCATCCAGGAAACCATCCGCAAGCCGGTCATCCTGGAAAAGCTTCTCCAGGCTCTGGCCCTGCAGGTCGGCCAGGAAGTGGTATACCGGGAACTGGGCCAACTCATCGCTATCGATCCCGTCACTGTCGAGCGCTACATCGACCTTCTGGAAAAAGCCTTCGTGGTGTTCAAGCTGCCCTCATTGTCCCGGAATGCTCGCAACGAAATTAAAAAGGGACGTAAGATCTACTTCTATGACAACGGAGTCCGCAATGCCATCATCAACAATTTCAATCCCCCGCAGTTGCGTCAGGATATCGGCGCCCTGTGGGAAAATTTCCTGATCAGCGAACGGCGCAAAACCAACGAGTACCGCCTCCGCTTTGCCAACCTCTTTTTCTGGCGCACCCACACCCAGCAGGAGATCGACTACATCGAGGAACGGGACGGCCGGCTTTACGCGTATGAGTTCAAGTGGAACCCAACAAAAAGCGCTTCCCTCCCCAACGCGTTTGCCCGGAATTACCCCGGCAGTATCTTTCACTCCATTACTCCGGAAAACTTCCTCTCTTTCGTCCAGGATTGAAAGCCGGAAAAAGTAAAGAACGGTGATGGGGGAACTTCAAGTCCGGTGATGAGGTTATCGGCCGGAGCATCGCTGCCGCTCCGTCCGATCTGTGATGATTGGACCATTGGCGAGGGGCTATTGGCGATTGGCGAGGGGCAAGGGGACTGTCTCCTGCTACCTGTTTTTCCGTGTGTTCCGTGTATTCCGTGGTTTTTTTAAAATCGGCCGGTGCTTGACAGGCGGGGAGGGGGAGTGGTAGTGGAAAAGTGAAATGAAGCGCACAACCATGTGGATCGGGGGGATCGCCGTAGCGGGGTTGGCGGCCCTGCTGGTAAGGCGGCTGCGGGGCGGGGCATGCCCGTCCTGGTTTTCTTTTGTGCTGGACAACCCCGTCACGCGCCGCTACGCCGGGGCCGAACGGCTGATGCGGTACATGGACCTGCGACCCGGCATGCGCGTATTGGACGCGGGCTGCGGGCCCGGACGCCTGGCCATTCCCTTCGCCCGCCGCGTCGGCCCGCGGGGCGAAGTGGTCGGCCTGGACCTGCAGGCGGACATGCTGCGGCGGCTTGACGCGCGGGTCCGGCGGGAGGGATTGGAAAACGTTCATCCGCTCCAGGGCGGCCTGGGGGAAGGCGCGCTGGAAGGGCAGGAGCAATTCGATCGCGCCGTGCTGGTCACCGTGCTGGGGGAAATCCGCGACAAGGCCGCCGCCCTGGCTGAGTTGTTCGCGCGCCTCAAGCCCGGGGGATTGTTGCTGGTGACGGAAGCATTGCCGGATCCCGATTTCCTGTTGCCCCGCCGGGTGGAGCGCCTGGCCGGGGAAACCGGGTTCACCCTGCATGCGAGTCATGGCTGCTTTCCCGCCTACACCCGGGTGTTTTGCAAACCGGAATTATAGTCAAGTAACGCCGCGACCGGTTCTGGCGGGGCGCGAGAGGCAGGAGCGGTTCGCGAACCGCCCCTATGCATAGAGTGATGCATTGGTTGAAATGTCGGGGCGAAAAATTTTTCGCCCCTTGGTTGGGGTCTCGGCATTATCGAACATCGAACTGGGGACGCTTGTAAAAAGGTCCCGGGCGGTCTGTGAGGCGGGCGGTTTCCCGGGGAAAAGAGGCCCGGAATTGCTCCGGGCCCCTTTCTTCCGCAGAGATTGTTTACTGAATCCGGGTGCCGATCAAGGTACCGTGATGGTTGCAGGTCTGGGACATTTCCTCTAAGGTGATGGCCAGGTCCACCGTGGAGTCAAAGTAATCCTCACCGTCCATTTTTCCGCTTCCGGAAAACTCAAAAATGTACGTCATACCGCCGGTGGTGACGGACTGACTTCCGCTGAGCGTAAAGTTGCCGGCCTCATCGATGGGACCGCTCAGAACCAGGTCCATCTCGGCTTCTCCAACCGGAATATCCTCCAGGGTGAGGGTGAAGTTTCCGCCATCCTGGGTTCCTGTGCAGGAAAAATCGATGACATCTTCCACGTTGCAGTTCCCCGATGTCCAGGATATGTCGATCAGCCAATCGCCTTGCATGTAGGCGATTCTCGTGGCCGAGGCCTGCAACGTGTGGTTGCGGTCCATGGTAATCACGCCCGATTCCGCAACCGCCTGGTCATCCAATATCACCTCCAGATCTTTGTACCCCTGCTCTGTCGCATAGTCATAGTTGACAAGAGTTCCAACCCCGTACGTGGTGTTGCCGGCGGCGGGGCTGCCGGATACCCCCGTACTCACGGATACGGTCAACGCATACCGGTCGGGATTCTCGGTTTCCGAAGATTTTTTGCAGCCCCATGGGACGATGAGCAAAAGCATCACCCCCCACACTGTCATCTGAAGCATTCTGCTCCTGGTCTTCTGCATTTTCCCTCCTTTTGCAGTGATTTCCCTTTTTCAGAGATCTGCTTCCAGAACAACTACAAATCAAATTTATTCTATGACCGAAGTGTTATGGATTGAGTGTTGCGTTGTATATATAATGGTGGGATGGACTTCTGCCGTTATTTATCGGACAAGGGCCATTACATGGAACTGATCAGATCCGGGGAAAAAGAGTTGCGGCAGCGGGGCTTTTATGACCCGGATGAAATGGCCGATATTTCCGCCGCGGCACTGGAACGGTTGCTGGACTATTTTCAACGCCACCCCGAAAAGTTCATCTCGATTGAAAAGAGACCGCAAAACGAGTTGTCCAACTATTTAAAGAAAGCACTGCGGAATCATATCCGCAATACCATCAACCAGCAGTCACGACTGCAGAAAATGCACAATCGACTGGTGCAGGATCCATTCATGTTGATCCTGCACGACATCCAGTCCGGGGAGATTTCCGGGGAAAAGGAGGCTAAGGATCCGGGTGAACCGGACAACAACGATTGGCAGGGCCTGTCCTGGGAACAAATCCGCAAAGAGATATTCTATTTCATCGAGGAAACGTATGGCCGCGCGAAATGGGTGACCAAGAAAAAAGCCGCCGATTTCTTTCTTTTCCGGCTCAAGAACGGCCTGACCCTGAAGGAGATGGGCAACCATTATCCAGGCTGTAACATCTCTTCCCTGAATACCAAGGGACACCGGGTGATCCGCTCGTTCCGGCAATGGGTTCTCGGTCACCAACGGAGCCCCGGATCAGACAAAGGAGCGCACGATCATGACCACGGCTAAAATCGACGCTCACTACCGGAGTTTCAGCAAAAAGGTCGACATGTTGCGGATTGCGCGCGAACGCTATTTGCAGGCGTTTAAAACAGACCCCCTTGCCGGCTTTATGATCAACAAGCTGCGTTTATCCCCCCTGAAAAGCGGTTTGGCCGGGTTTTTCCTCGTGGCGTTGACCTACCTGGCGGGCGGTGTCGTTTTTTCCCCCGGCGCTAAGGGAATCATCGGCCCCCCCAGCGGTTGGCTGGACGCATTGTACGACTTTTCCATGATTCCGATCACGTTTTTTTTCTTTGTCTGGCTGGCGGCAAGGCTGCCCTACCTGTTTCTGCGCCTTCATCAGAACGGCGTTTCTCTGGCAAAAGCGCCGGATTTGCCCGACTTTGCCGCCCATGTACTGCACAAACGTGTGTTCAACAAAACGATCACGACTCTCGCCGTCATGCTCGCGCTCGGACTGGCGGCGGTCCACTTCGTGCAGATTCTCGGAGGCAACGCCTGGGGCGGCGCGGTGGACCGGGGATCCGCCTTTCATTACCTGAAAATCTTTCTCATCTGGATCCCCGCCTGGTACATGTTTTTCACCATCTTTGCCCGGGAGCTGGTTTTTATCCGCGAGTTCCGCCGGGCGGTACGCAACTACCGCCTGAATCTCAACCTGACGAATCCGGATAAGTGTGGCGGCTTGCGACCCCTCGCCGAGTATCTGCTTCAGTTCTCTTATTACAACGCGGCTTGCGGCTTCGGATTGAGCCTGTTGATTATCCGTAGCATCAAGTTCGGCGACTTCGGTTCCGGTATCCTGGTTCACCTCGGGATCGTTGCTTACCTGATTGTATCTTTCCTGCTTTTCCTTTCACCTTTTCACCCTATTTTTCTTTTGATGCGCAAGATGAAAGCGGATATTCGCGCCAGGGCAAAGACAATGGAATGGCTGATTGACCGGATTCTGCCCCTCGAGATTCTCTACAAACACGCATTTGCGACGTTCGCTCCGGTAGTCGTTCTTTTCCTGTTCATATTCAAGCTGCTCTGATCCTTCCTTGCCGTAAAAAAAGGGCCGGCAGACATACCCGCATGGATTCGGGCAAACATTGGGGCCGGGGCGTATAAACGTATAAAGTTGACTCCCTTCCTTCCCTCAACTCTATCTACTGCCTTAAACTTTTTTTATTCTCCACCCCTTACCGCGAGTGTTTCCGGGTTTCTCGATGCGTTTCTTTTTGGGAAGCCGGATCACCGTGGTGTCGGCGATCTTGTCGTGCATGGCCAATCCCTGCTTTTGCCAGAGAACCTGCCAGAAACCCAGAGAGGCAAACAGGCCCGAACACACATAGCCGTGGGCCCGTTCAAAACTCTGGTACCATCCCTGGCGGGGCCTGCCTTGTCCCGAAACTACCTCGGCAGCCTCTTCCACTCCGTCAACCGGGAGAACGATCGCTCTTTTGTCCGCGCTTGAGTCTTTTTGTCATTTTTCCGATTGCATTTTTTAGTGCTTCTTTTGTTTCTCCGGCCAGCATAATGACATGCCGCAACAATTCCAAAGGGGCTATAACCAGTATTATGCTTGTCAGGCTTACTTTTATCCTTTTCCTGCGCCTGATTAAGTATTTGAATTTTGAAGTGAACAGAATTGCCGTTATTGTTCCTGTTA
Organism: Candidatus Aminicenantes bacterium; assembly: GCA_011049425.1. Lineage (NCBI taxonomy): Bacteria > Candidatus Aminicenantota > Candidatus Aminicenantota bacterium. The sequence goes on along the minus strand of DSBM01000127.1, from coordinate 287 downwards.
ATACAATAAGTCCCATAATGAATGTGATCCAAGGCTTTATCGCCAAAAACAAAATCCCCGTTATTCCCAAGGCGAGACTCAAATATAGTTTCAATCTGTTTTTTGAATAATGATACCTGGCGTTTCCCCTGCGATAAATCCATTGCACAAACGATTTCAAGCTACAGCGTGCCTTGTGATACACAAAAGAATCCCCGGCGTATTTAATTTTCCAGCCGGCATTGGTTATGCGTTCGCAAATATCAGCATCTTCTCCGCCCCAAACAAGCTTTTCATTAAAACCATTT
>DSBM01000126.1 GCA_011049425.1 Candidatus Aminicenantes bacterium | reverse complement strand
GGGTTCCGGGTAAGTGACGCCACCGTCACTTTCAGGCTCAAAGGGAACATCCGGCGGCACCGGTGATTGATCTCCGCTGGGTTCGTAGATCTGCACCGGGTCGCCGTCGAAATCAGGGTCGGCAAACAGCTCGGTCGCCTTCTTGAAGTCAATGATGGTGAAGTAGTACTTGCCGTAATCTTCGTTGATGCGGGTGCCGCGCCCGATGATCTGTTTGAATTCGGTCATGGACTGAATGCGCTGGTCGAGCACGATGAGTTTGCAGGTCTGCGCATCCACTCCGGTAGTCATCAGCTTGGAGGTGGTGGCAATAACCGGGTATTTACTCTCCGGGAAGATGAAGTTATCGAGTTCGGCCTTACCCTCCTCATTGTCGCCAGTGATACGCATGACATATTTGCTGTTCTGTGCCACCAAGTCGGCGTTTTCGTTGACCAGAGCCTGGCGCATGCGTTCGGCATGGTCGATGTTTTCGCAGAAGACAATGGCCTTGTCGAAACGGTTGGTATTCTTAAGGAACTCGGTGATTTTTTTTGCCACCAACTGGGTGCGCTGTTCAAGGACCAGAGTCTTGTCGAAATCCTTCTGGTTGTATATGCGGTCCTCGATCTCGTTGCCGTACTTGTCGATCATTCCCTTGTCGGGCCGCCAACCGGTCAAATCGCGGTCGAGATCGATGCGCACGACCTTGTAGGGAGCAAGGAAACCGTCGTCGATGCCCTGCCGGAGGCTGTAGGTATAGATCGGGTCGCCAAAGTAGTCGATATTGGAGACTTCTTTGGTCTCCTTGGGCGTGGCGGTAAGGCCGATCTGAGTGGCGGAGGAGAAGTATTCGAGGATTTCACGCCAGGCCGAATCGGCAGCCGCGCTGCCCCGATGGCATTCATCAATAATGATGAGGTCGAAAAAGTCGGGGCTGAATTGTTTGTAGATGTTTCTCTCTTCCTCGTTGCCGGTCACGGCCTGATAGAGGGAAAGGTAAATCTCGTAGGATTTGTTGGCCTGCCGCTTCTGGATCTTGGTCATGGCCGAACCGAACGGCTTGAAGTCGTTGGTCATGGTCTGGTCGACCAGGATGTTGCGGTCGGCAAGAAACAGGATGCGTTTCTTTGCCTTGGACTTCCACAGCCGCCAGATAATCTGGAAGGCGGTGAAGGTCTTGCCGGTGCCGGTGGCCATCACCAGCAAAATGCGATTCTGGCCCCGCGCTATCGCCTCGATCGTTTTGTTGATTGCCAGCAGCTGGTAATAGCGCGGACTTTTATTGCTACCGTCGCTGAAATAATCCTGCGTGACCAGTGCATTCTGCTGATCGTTCAGGCCACGGTGCTGCGCCCACCATTGCCACAGTGTTTCCGCAGTGGGGAATTCGTCGAGTGCAAGTTCTCGCTCGACAATGCCGTCCGGGGCGATCTTGTTGTGGAACAGAAAACCATCGCCGTTGGAGCTGAACGCAAAAGGCACTTGCAGCATGTCTGCGTAGCCCAACGCCTGTTGCATACCGTCGCAAACAGTGTGGTTGTTGTCCTTGGCCTCGATAATGGCAATGGGGATGTTCGGCTTGTAAAACAGGACATAATCGGCGCGCTTGTGCTTGGCACGGGTATGCAGCTTGCCACGCACGATGATGCGTCCCTTGGTGAGAGGAAACTCTTCACGAATTTGGGTCGTGACATCCCAACCCGCCTTCTCCAGGGCAGGCGTAATGTACTTTGTGCAGATATCGCGCTCGGAAAGTTGTTTTTTATTCACCAGGACAACTTCCCCTGTTCTTTCATCCGCTCACAAAAAGCTTCGAGCTGCCTTCGCGCCAGTTTGAAGGGCACCGTCTTGCTGTTTTCCCAGCGGTTGATCGTGGAAAAGCTCACGCCCAGCTCGTGAGCCAGCTCTTCCTGGCTGAGCCCCAGTTGCTGGCGGACTTCTTTGACCATCTCCGCAAAATTTTCCGGTGCCTTTGCCATATCGGTTTGCCTCAATTCCTGGTGCACCACCCATTCACCGGCGGCGAGCGAACGCAATGTGTCCAACGTACCAATTTGACGATCAATATAGCAGGTGACAACGCATGTGGAAAGTGGAACGCTGGTGAATATTTCAGAATTTCCCGACACATCCCGCCGACACCCTGAAAGCGACGTAACGTGCTGGCAATACAAATAAAAAACCCGTCCACTAACTACACTCAGTTAATGGACGGGTTTTTTTGTAAATGGTGGAGGCGGCGGGAATTGAACCCGCGTCCGCAAGTCCTCTACAGACAGTTCTACATACTTAGCCTGATTATTTAATCTGACTTGTCACACGCCAACCGGCAGGCTGGTGGCAAGCGAGTTACCTATCGTTTAATATTCTGCAAAGTAACCCTGCAAAATACGATCCTCGTTAATGACTCCACTGTCTGTTGCCAGACCCGGCGTTGAGGCCCACCGGTGTGGAGTTTAGCCGGATTAAGCGGCTAAAGCGTAGTTTTCGTCGTTTGCGACTATTTTTTTTCAGCTGTTTTACGAGGTTACTGATCCTCGGTATGCCCTGCACTGCTTCGCAACCCACGTCGAAGCCGGATCGCCCCCTAATTGAATTCTAAAATAATAAGAG
>DSBM01000125.1 GCA_011049425.1 Candidatus Aminicenantes bacterium | reverse complement strand
GCTTTATGCCCTGCGGGTATGTATGCCCTCTGGGTACTCATCACAACAATTTCTCGCTCATCATCTTTGCGGATTTACCCACACAAAACGTAATAGAACCCAACTTTCCAACTCTCCAACTTTTTTTAATATGACCGGGCTAACAGCACCATGTGCTTAGAGGGCCCGCCACAGGCCGCGCAAATGACTCCTTCTTCCGGTTCCTCTTCCAAAATTACGCGGATGGTGGCTTTTGTCTTTTCTTTCACCAGGGCTTCGCATGCGGTTGAACCGCACCAGCCGGCACGTACCAGGCCGCGTTGCTCTTGAATGATTTCGGCCAGGGCATCAAAATCCGCTGCGTCCCGGGTGTTGTCATCGCGGAATTTCAGCGCCCTTTCAAAAAGGGAAGACTGGATTTCGTCCAGTTTGTTTTGAAGGGATTGCACGCATTCACCGCGGGATACGAAGGATTTTTCCCGATTGATGCGATTGACCAGCACCACCTGCTTTTTCTCAATATCCTTGGGACCGATTTCCACCCGCACCGGTACGCCGCGCATTTCCCATTCCGCGAATTTCCATCCCGGTGTATTTGTGTCGCAGTCATCCAGGTGGGCCCGGATTCCCGCGGCTTGAAGTTCATCCCTCAGCCGGATGGCTTCCGGCAACACCGTCTCTTTCCAATTTCCCCGGCTGATGGGCACAATGACGGCCTGAAAGGGTGCGATGCGGGGAGGAATGATGAGTCCGGAATCGTCTCCATGTGCCATTATCACGGCTCCCACCAAGCGGGTGGACACACCCCAGGAAGTTCCCCAGCCGAATTCCAGTTCCTGGTCGCGATTTTCAAAACGAATGTTAAATGCCCGAGAGAAGTTCTGCCCCAGGTTATGGGAAGTACCTGCCTGCAGGGCCCGGCCGTCCGGCATCAGCGCTTCAATGCAGTAGGTGTTGACGGCTCCGGCGAACTTTTCAGCGTCTGTCTTTAGCCCGGCGATCACGGGAAGGGCCAGGTATTCTTCGACAAATGTCCGGTAGATGTCCAGGATGCGAAGTGTTTCTTCCTGGGCTTCCGCAGCGGTTGCATGTACGGTGTGTCCCTCCTGCCACAGAAATTCCGTTGTACGCAGAAAAGGGCGGGTGACTTTTTCCCAGCGAACCACGTTGGCCCACTGGTTGATCAGCAGGGGCAGGTCCCGCCAGGAAGAAACCCAGCGCGCGTACATGGAACAGATGATCGCTTCCGATGTGGGGCGTACGGCATAACGCTCTTCCAGGGGTTCGTTTCCTCCCATGGTGACCCAGGCCACTTCCGGGGCGAATCCTTCCACGTGTTCGGCTTCTTTTTTCAGCAAACTTTCAGGAATAAAAAGGGGGAAATAGGCATTGCGGTGTCCCGTGGCTTTAAACATCCGGTCCAACCGCGCTTTCATGAGTTCCCAGATTTCGTAGCCGTATGGGCGGATGACCATCATGCCTTTCATGGGTGAGTAATCAGCCAGTTCCGCGCGTCGGATCACGTCTGTGTACCAGCGGGAGAAGTCCTGCGAACGTTTGGTGATCTGGGTGATGAAATCGTTTTTTTGGGTCATGATAGCGGCTCCTTGGGCAACGAAGATGTTTCCAGGTAATGCAGGGCGGCCTGGTTGACGGGGTCATGCAACAAAAACACCCGGAAGCCCGCAGATTCCGAAATCGATGATGTCAACAGGGCGCGCAGGATTTCCCGGCGCACTTCGGGTTCATTGGATTTTTGGATGTGAATTTGCCAGTCGCGCCCGTTAACAAAAGCCCGGAAACGGCGCAGCAGATCCTCGCTGATTGCCAGGTCTTGAGAGACAGCAAAACCGGACTCCAGGAGGCGGCGGGAAAAGTGAAAAAATGCTCCCTTTGAGATCAGGTCGCGCACGGTCTTTGACTGGCGGGTCTCCTTCACGATTAGATCCGGAATCACCCCGCCCGGGATGGCCCTGTTGGTGTCGTAATCTTTGGGGATGCGATGACCGTAGGGGTTGAGTGCGGTGCCGTATTCACGTTGCAGACAACGCCCATGCGGAGTGTGGTAGCGGGCCGTGGTTAAAGCCGCGCCGCGGTTGCCTGGAAGATTGAAAACCGTTTCCACCAGACCCTTTCCCCAGGAGCGTCGGCCAACCACTAGCGCGCGCCCGTGTTCCTGCAGGGCGGCGGCCAGTATCTCGGAAGCACTGGCACTGTGACGGTTGATCAGGATCGCCAGTTTTAATTCCGGCCAGAGCGGGCGTTCCCGGGAGGTGAATCCCCGTTCCAAAGACCTTCCCCGCAGGGTGACGATGGGGCGTCCCGGCTGCAGAAAGAAATCACTCAACTCAATGGCGGCCGCCAGGGAGCCGCCGGTGTTCCAACGCAGGTCAATGATCAGGCGCTGAATGCCTTGGCTGAGTACCAGGGAATCGACGGCTTTCTTGAACTCATCCGCAGTTGTGCGGCCGAATGTGCGCAAGCCGATGTAGCCGGTTCGCGAATCCGTGGGTTCAACCAGGGTATGGGTCAAGGTAGGCAAAGGGATTTCGGTGCGTTTGATCTGAAAAGAGAGCAGGTCGGGGTTTCCCGGGCGCTCAACCTTTATGGTTACTTGTGTGCCTCTCTGTCCACGCAGATAATTCATTGCCTCGTCCAGGCTCATTTCACGGGTAGGGCGCCCGTCAATAAAGGCGATTACGTCTCCGGGAAGAATGCCCAGGCGAAAAGCCGGGGTACCCTCAATCGGGGCGATTACCGTCAGGTGGCCCCCAATACGACGGATGCGGGTCCCGATTCCGAAATAATTTCCCCGTTGGTCTTCGAACATGGCGCGAAATGAATCCGCATCCAGGAAGTAGGAATGAGGATCCAGTTTTGCCAACAATCCGTGTAAAGATGCATGGACCAGTTCCGTTTCATCAACAGGCTCAGGGTGGTACGCCCGTATCTGCTCAAGAATGGCCGTGCAGGTGCGGATTCCTTGTTCCCACTCCCCTGGATCAGAGGAAAAAAGAGAAAAACAGGCTGCCAGCAGCAACAGGCCGATAACGGTCCGTTTCATGGGAGTTGTATAGCAGAATCGTGCGCATGCGTCAATCAAGCCGTCCTCTATTGAACTGGAAAGCAAAAAATAGTACAATGGGATTCCGTTGGGTATCACATCCCCGAAAACAGGCCGGATTGAGGAGTGAATATGTCGGAAGATAAAGGCAAAGAAGAACAGAATACTGATCATACAGGGGAAGTCCGGGAAGCTTCCGGGAACGGAGCCGAACCTTCCCAGGCAGATCAAAAGGAACCGCGGGTGTTTTCATCTCATGATTTGTACGAATACCAGACGCCTCGGGATGATCTTCCCCGGATTCGCACCGGCGATATCGTGGCCGTCCACTATCGCGTGATTGAGGGGGGCAAGGAGCGGATCCAGGTGTTCGAGGGAACGGTGATCGCCCAGAACAACCGAGGCATCTCCCGCACGGTCACGGTTCGCAAAACTTCATTCGGCGTCTCCGTGGAACGTATCTTTCCTTTGAACTCCAAGCTGGTGCAGACGATCAAGGTGAACCGTCATTCACGGATCCGCAGGGCCAAGCTCTATTTCCTGCGCAGTCGGCGCGGGCGTGCGGCAAGATTGAAAGAACTGCGGTAATGACCGATTTTTCCCTGGAAAGGGAACAATTGGATCAGGGGTGTCGTTTTATCTGCGGTGTAGATGAGGTCGGCCGCGGAGCTCTTTTTGGACCTGTGGTAGCGGGGGCGGTAATCCTTGATCCCTTGAACCTGGATTTTCGTATCCGGGACTCCAAACGTCTTTCCGCCCGCCGACGCGTTGAGTTGGCGACGGTGATTTACGCGATTGCCAGGGCGTGGTCCATCGGCTGGTGTTGGAATGACGCCATTGACCGCATCAACATTCTGCAGGCCACGCGGGTAGCCATGGCACGAGCCGTTGCCGGATTGCAAATCCCCCCTGATTATGTTCTAATAGATGGCATGAAGCCCGATTTTTTGCCGGTTCGGGGAGCCGGCATTCTCCATGGGGATGATTGTAGTCTGTCCGTGGCGGCGGCATCCATTATCGCCAAGGTGTTCCGGGACGACTTGATGATCCGGATGGCAGGCTGGTTCCCTGAATATGAACTGAGTGCCAATAAGGGATATCCCAGCGTCCGACATATACTCGCCTTAAAGCACCATGGGACTACACCATTCCATCGCCGCAGTTTCAGGAAGGTCCTATGGCAGTAGAAAAGCGTTTGACCTTGCAAAGAAGCGCGCAGAAATGCCTTGGGCAGGGCAAGATTGATGCCGCCATCAAGCAATATCGGCGGCTTTTGGAACTGAAACCGGACGATTTGGAAACCCGTCGCATCCTGGGTGATCTCTTTTTAAAACAGCACGACGTCAATTCCGCGGTGGAGCATTTTGAATGGATTGCGGATTACTACCTCAAGGAAGGATTCTTTTCCAAAGCCATCGCCATGTACAAGCGCATTACCCGGGTGAGTCCCAATTACGAGGACGTCTATTTCAAATTGGCCGACCTTTATACCAAGCAGGGGCTGGTGATCGAGGCCAAGCAGATCTACCTGGACCTGGCAGAGGAGAGTAAGCGCAAAAACAACCACAAGCGCGCGCTGGATATGTACAAGCGCATCCTGGAGTTTGACCGCAACAATCTCAAAATGCGACTGTTGCTGGCGGATCACTATTTGCGGGAGGGGGAAGAAGACAGCGCGGTAACGGAATATGTGATTGCCGCTGATCGGTTGATTACAAAAAAGGATTTTGACCGGGCTGAAGAGGTGTTGCGGGAAGTCTTGAAAAAGACCCAGAATCCCAAACTGGTGGAAAAACTGGTCAACTGCTATACCAACCAGGAGCAGGAACAGAAAGCAATCGAATTGCTGACCTCTCTGGGATCAACGCTGTTCAAGAGCAGTTCCCTGCTGAAGCTGTTGGGGGAACTGTATTTCCGCAGCAATCGCCTGGACGAAGCGGAAAAGATCTTTCAGAAAATCACCGAGATCAATCCAGAGGAAAAAGAAGTCATTCTCAAGTTGGGTAAGGTCTATCTGCAACGCCGGGAGTACGACAAAACGTTTCAATTGTTCCTGCCCATTATTGATCAGGCCATTGAAGCGCAGCGTTTTGAAGAGGCCACGTCTCTGTTGCGTTTCATTATTGCTTCCAATTCCAGCCACATCCCCGCATTGTTGAAGCTGGCATCCATTTTCAAGGCCAGCGGCAAGAAAAGCAACCTGATTGCGTTGTATGAGTCCCTGATCCCGATCTACGAAGAAGAGGAAATGAAAGCCGAGTTGGAAAATATACTGGAAGAGTTGATCCGGTTGTCGGATTCCTCGTTTACTTACGAAGAACACCTGGCCCGCTTGCGGGGTAAGCGTTCGGACTCTTCATCATCTTCGCGGGAAATGAGTGATGAAGAGAAACAGCAAAGCCAATTCATCCGTTTCAACATGAAGGTGGTGGATGAAGCCATCAGTGAAGGGGATTCCACCAAAGCCATCGGCATTCTGCAGAAAACCAAAGAGACTTTTCCCCAGAACATTGAAATCCGTCTCAAGGCGTTTGATGTATATCAAATGCTTAATCAGCTCGAATTGCTTGTTGATGAGGGTATTGAGTTGCTGGAGATCTACAGGAGCAGCAACAACGTCCCGGAATTCAATCGCCTTCTGGAGACCCTGTCCCTGTTGAAACCCAATGATCCGCGGCTTTTGGAATACACACTGAACGAAAAAACCAATATCGAGATCGATTTTACGCAGGATGAGTTGAATGAGCAAATCGAGGAGTTGAATACCGGCCGGTTGCATGAGATCGATTTTCCCCAGGAAGAAGAAAGTCATGAAGACGATGTGTTTCTGTTAACCGATGAAGATGGAATGGCGACAGACAAAACACAAGGTTCGGAGACAGACGGGGAAGCCATTCCTGAATCCGCGTTGGCGCAAATGCTGGCGGAATTGGATGGTTTGCTGGAGAACGGCCGCCTGGACAATGCCCGCCAGATGCTCAATGCTTTGCGGCGCCAGATCCCGGATCATCCCGAAGTAAAAGAACGGTTGCGACGGCTGGAGCAACTCAAGCAGGACGAATCTTTCCTTCCCGGCACATTGCCTGAGGATACGGGTGCCCGGGAGAAAGAGATGGTGACTGAATCGATCCCCGTGGAGGAACAGCTCGTCAAAGTAGATGAAGAATCCCTGGAACTGGATATCGATCTCGGTGGTTTTGAAATCGAGTCGCACAAGCTGACCTCCGACAAAAAAGAACAAACACCGCCACCCCCGGTTTCACAACCCTCTCAAGAGTCTATCGAAGATCTTTTCCTGGATCTTGATAATCTGGAAGACGCGCAACCACAATCCGTCCCAAATAAAGAAAAGCAAAGCAGAGAAGATTTCGACCTGTTCAATATCCAGTCGTCCATCTCCGATGAATCCTTAACCCGGCAGGAAGATGAGGATTCGCGGGAGATGCCCCTGAGTGAAACAGGGATTGACATGTCCGCTGAAGAAAAAGTAACGGCGAGTCCGGGATTTGAGGAAATGGAAAGCATCTCTTTTGAAATTGACCTGGAAGAACCGGTTGAAGGCCGGGATTTGCCGGCCCAAGACGTTGATCGCGAAAACCTGATTGTGGGTCCGGATAGTTCAGGGGCTTTCAAAGAAGAACGCATGCAGTCTTCCGTTGATAATCTGTTGGACATCGACGACATCATGATCCCTGAAGAAACCGGTGCGGAAGCGGAATCCCCGTTCGGCGATCTGGGAAAAGAAGCTTCTCCATTTGACAGCGACGAAACCTTGTTGAGCGATGGCGACCTCATGATGGACGTGGAGGAGTTCCTGGAGACGGAAAATTCCGTCGCCGTGGAGCGGGAAGTGATCGAGGCGTGGATGAAAGAGATCGAACGTCAGCGAACTTCCACCACGGAAAAGAACATGATGGAGATCTTCCGGGAGTTCAAGAAGGGTGTGGATGAAAAGATCGGGGAAGGCGACTTTGACACCCGTTACAATCTTGGGATTGCCTACAAGGAGATGGGATTGCTGGAAGAGGCCATCCATGAGTTTCTGATCTCGGCAAAGCATCCCGAGAAGTTTTTTGATTCCGCAGGCTTACTGGGGTTGTGTTTTCGCGAGAAAGGCATGTTTTCCGAGGCGATTACCTGGTTGCAGAAAGCTCTGGATGTAGGGGGACGCAGCCAGGGGGAGTACATGGCCATCCGCTATGAACTTGTTTTATGTTATCGCTTGGGCGAAGATTTGCCCACTGCCTTAAAGATTCTGGGCGAGATGATGGCCATCGATCCCGATTATCGCGACGTGGCCAAACTGTTCGAGGAAGTCCGGGAACGTACCGGCTGATCGCTGATCCGGCCACCATCGCGGCGTCAACCCTTTTAAATTTTTGGTTCTCCCGCGTTTGGTGTGGGTTGCAGCACGAAAGAAGCCGGGTGTTTGCGAAAAAGCGGTTTCAGGCAAAGTATTTCTCTAGCCGGCATGTCAAGCGCTCGTCATCTCTGTGCGTACAGGCGGTCGCACCCGGGAAATGATAACCGCCGCCAGCAGGCAGAGAATACCGCAAATGCTGAAGGCGAAGGGGAAGTTGCCCAGGTCGCCGAGTTTCCCGCCCATAATGGGACCGGCGATTCCGCCGATGCCGTAGGCCAGGAAAACCCACCCGTAGTTCTGTCCCACCGAGCGGGTGCCGAAGGTTTCAGCGGTAATCATGGGGAGCAGTGCAAAATTCCTACCGAAGTTGAATCCGATCATGGCCGCTCCCGCATACAACAGTATTTTGCTGCCGGCCATGAGCGGGAAGGCCAGGACCATGATGCCCTGGGCGGCCATCATGGTGGTCATGGAAGCCCTGACCCCCAGTTTTTCACAGATGGCGCCCCAAACGATACGTCCCAGGCCGTTGGCCAGAGAGAAAAAAACCGCCATGGCGGTACCGGCGACGGCGCTTGCCGAGGCCAGATCCATACCCCGGGCGGTGAGGGCCACCATGGGAAAGAGCTTCATCAAACCAATGCTCATCAGACCCGCCCCGGCCCCGAACACAAAGGTCAACAGGATCATGTAGTATTGGGGGGTGCGCAGCATGCTGCGGCTTGAGAACTCTCTATCAATACCGATTTGAGATTGATGCAATTGCGGAGGGGACCAGCCCCGGGGCTTCCACCAGGGGTTTGGTAAAAACACTCCAGGCGTAAATGGCCCCCAGACAGAGTTGAATCAACACAGCTCCCGCCACAACCATCCAGCGATTCAGGATCCTGCCTTCAGTCATACCCACTCCTTTCGGGCTTGCACTTTGTCCGTATCTCGCCCCTTGCCGCCCGAATCGTGATTGGATCGACTTTCTCATAGCACACACCGGCAACGTGATCAAGCGGGGGTTGCGGATTTAGAGGCGAAGGCGTTTTTTAAGCGGGCGTCCGATTGGAAACGTATCGCAACTCAGCCTGCACAAATTTGGAAATACCCCATGTGGGCAAGAAAAACTCTGGCTGTTTCCAGGAAGTTTCCGTTTCCCCCATTTCGCGCTCTTGTGGAATCTCCATTCCAGACGTATTGCCAAGCCAATTTCCGGGTTTTTGGTTTTGGTATGCAGATTGCTCGCCTGATTGTGAGGGGAAGGATGCAGAATCGATTGGAAAGGGCCGGATGCGGACCCCGCCGGGACGGTGGCAATGGATCGGATCCGCTGGCGCGGATTGTGGGTTGTTCCCCGGCGATCCAGCAGTTGAAACGCCGCATTCAGCGTTTCGGCCGGGTTGATTTCTCATTGTTGATTGTCGGCGAGAGTGGCACCGGCAAAGAGTTGGTCGCACGGGCTGTTCACGAGTTGAGCCGGTGTGCATCCAACCTTTTCGTGGCGGTAAACTGTGCGGCCCTGCCCGAAACTCTAATGGAGGCTGAATTATTCGGCCATTCGCGGGGAGCCTTTACGGGCGCCGCGCGAGAGCGCCGGGGACTGATCGAATCCGCCCGCGGCGGCACTCTGTTTCTGGATGAGATCGGCGACCTGTCCATTCCTTTGCAGGCCAAACTGCTGCGGGTGTTGCAGGAGGGAGAGATCCGCCGCCTGGGTGAAAATGAGCCTCGCACTGTTGATGTTCGCCTGGTATCGGCCACCCACCAGGATCTTCCCTGCATGATCCGCCGGGGTGCTTTTCGAAAGGACCTGTTCTATCGCATTCAGGACCTGCAGGTTCGGGTTCCCCCTTTGCGGGAACGTCTGGAAGATATCCCCTTGCTGACGCGGCATTTGCTGAAGCGGCTGGGCTTGAACCACATCGACGAGCAGGCGTTTAACAGCTTTATGTCCCATCTTTACAGACAAGATTGGCCCGGAAATGTGCGCCAGTTGGAGGCCCGCATCAAGCGCTTGGTTACGTTTTATCCCAATTTTGAAGAAGATGGATACAAAATCAGTTGTTCTGTTCCGGGCCTGAAGGAACAACGCAACGCATTTGAGCGCTCCATTGTGTTGCGCACATTGCAGCAATTCCGCTGGAGCCGGGGCCGGGCCGCAGCCAGCCTGCGCATCAGTCGCACCCATTTGTTTAACCTGATGCACAAGCATGGCCTCATGCAAGAGAACGAAGCACCGCCCATGTAAAGTATCGATACAGGCGTTGCGATCAAAATTTATAGAAATATCAATGCATACGGAGTGGCAGACCATAATGTATCATTGCTTAACATTCTGAAGGCAAAGGAGCAAAACCCGCTGATAGCAAGGGTAGCAGGGGATTTTAGCCGCCCAGCTGTAAAGGAATGAAACACTGGAGAGATGCTTGGTGGTTCTTGAATCAGGGCAAAAAAGCGAATGTCCAGCCCTATCAAGTGTTTCCAATGCCCCATCATAGGTTGGAACCGTTCATGCTGAGCTTAGATGAAGTCATTAATGCGGCACAGATGGTGGCGGGCAAAGAGGTCGTTATGGTGAAACACGAGGCGGGGCGGGAAACGGTCATTAAAGGGAAGGACCGGCAGGGCGCGTTGCTCGTGAACGTAAGTGAGAAACGTGAATTGGCTTACTGTGCCAGGGCCATCCGAATTGGCGAGGATGAACTCCTAAAGATTGTAAAAACGGTTGGGCCATCTATACAGGCGATATTGCGGGAGGCCATCCTGAAAGAGATCCGGGACCGTGGGTTCTTAGCGGAGGGGAGGTAGAAATGGCACGTCAGATCCGGACGGCGCAACGCTATTCTGAGCGGCTGCTGAAACTGATCCCGTCTGAAATTGTCACCGCCTGGGTGGCGGTTCAGGGCATGATTCCTGAGGATTCCGGGCCATGGGTAATGACCGCCGCGGCCGCAGTGCTTATGGTTTTGACTCCCTTTTACCTGCGCCGCTTCCAGAAAGTGGTCCGGCCCATGCAGTTGGCGGCAAGCACGGTGTCCTTTCTGGTATGGGTTTACACGTTGGGCGGACCTTTTGCTTATTGGGGACTTTATCGTTCCTGGTTTGCTTCGGTAGTTTTGATTCTGTGGACGGTTACGGTTCCCCTTTTTCTGGATGGAGAAGGAAACGCACGTGCGGGGAATTGATATCGAGCCGGATCCACTTCCGCCGGCCGCAACATCATGGCCTGGAATAATTGCCGCGGCAGCCGCAAGAGGGCAACTGCCGTGAAAAGGAGTGTCGCCGTGAAGCAAAACAAGGTTTTTCCCGCGGGCAAGGTGGTGCTGACCGGTTTAATCCTGGCTACGATCTTTACTTACCTGCATGCCCTGGTTTTGATGAACGGAATCCCGCCCTATCTGGGCGGTGACGGAAAGGCCATCGAAAGCCGCGTGATGAAGGCAACGTCCATTTTCCTTGAATCCAATGCCGATGCCTTCCTGTTGTTTAGCGAGGTGGAAACCGGGTATGAGGCGGATTTCGATTTCAAGCGCGGTGGGGAGTTGGCGGATTCAGCCATTGAAAAGTTGGCCTGTTCAAGGGAGCATTACGCGCAGGTTTTGGCCGTGGCCGCGGTTTCGGAATACGATGCCGCGGCCCTGGAGCGGCTGCGTTGTTTTGACTATCGGGGATTTGCAACAAAAAACAACCTGTTGGTTGCGGTCATGGAACGGGTGGCAAAGAACCTGTCCAACGGCGATATCCCCGGAGTACTGCGCCGCAACCTGGCCCATGTTGATCAAATCATCCTGGGGATGCAGAAGATCCGCGAGCTGATGCAGCAGGGCATCTGCCCGCCCATTGAATCGATATGGAAGTTGTTGCAGAACTATTCAGATGCCATCTTATACGGCAATTATGCCACGCTGGTGTTTTACAATGCTTGAAAAATCCATCATTTTGGTTGATCCGGGCCCCTCGGCGGAAATAAGGGGGGAAGAGCAAGGCTCTTTCCGCCGGGGGGTTTGGTTTGCATTTTGGTTTCCACGGCTGATATGATCGCTGGGGAGCGCTTATGATCCGGGAATTCCTCTGTTTTGAAAGCGGCCGCGTGTTGGGTGACCGTCGCATTGTCGGGGTTGGCTTGCTCATTCTCTTGATTACCACTTTCCTGGTGGTTAGCGGCTATCGCAACCATGCCGCGTTTCAATTAGAGAAAGAGGCGTTTGTCAATTATGAACGACAACGGATTCCCCAATATGTCAACTACGCCCAGTACGCGGCCCTTGGATTCCGTGTGCTCTTTGAACCATCGCCGCTGGCTGTTTTCACCGAAAGCGGCAGATTGCTGGCCAGCGTGGAAAGCAAGGTGGACATGAGCGAATTGGTCCAAATTTACAACGTGCACAAAGGGCGCCAGCTTTTCACGGTCAAAGGCTATTTCAGCGATGTGTTCGGCTTTCTGTTTGTCATCGGCACCTTGATCATGGTCTATAGCGGAGCGGCGACTTTTTCCAGTCGCTCCGCCATTGTCCTGCGCATGCAGTTTCTGGGTTATTCACGCGTGTTCTGGGGAGTTCTTTTAAGTCGTTTTACTGTTTTATCCGCACTTTTTTGTATTCCCATTGCAAGCCTTTGCGCTCTGGCCCTCTGGGGAAGCATCGCTTTTTCTCCGGCCGAGATCCGTCATCTGCTGGCCGCTGGGTTGTTGTTGTGGGTGGTACTGGCTTTTTTTTTCATCCTGGGGTTTATGCTTAAAGGGGTCTTCCGGTTCAGCAAAAACACCCTGTTATGGAGCTTTTTGATTTGGTTCGCGCTGGTGTTCCTGGTTCCGGAATTGGTTGCCGAGTACGTTTACGTCCGGTCGCAACGTTTGCCGTCCAACGACTCGTTGAACTTCCAGAAGCTGCGGGTTGTATTGGAAAACGAGGCCCGGGCGGTGGAACATGTACGCAATATGAGCCAGAAAAAGGATGTCGACATGAAAGCGGTGGTTCGAAAGCAAGTCCATTTCTTTATGAAAAACATTCATCTACTGAATCGCAATATCGAACTTGATATGACACGGCGGGTTTCCAGCCTGATCCGGCAATACGAACGCGTCTCTCTATTGATCCCATCCCAGTTTTTCCTATTCGTCAATCGTGAGATATCGGGATTGGGATATCGCGGATACCTTGATTTCAAACAGCATGTCATGCATCTTCAGGAGCGTTTTATGCGCTTCTTTTTTCAGCAACACTACTTTCACAAAGCGGAAAAAGTGAAATCCTTTGTTCGTCCGGGAGAGAGCGTTTACCAGTCACCCAGTTACTTGACCACCATGTTCGGGTGGGGGGTATGCCTGATCCTGTTGTACATGATCATGATGTGCGCCTGGTCTCAGCGGCGTTACCATCGCCTGGCGAAAGAACCATGATTCGCATGTCCGGATTGACGCTGGGAAAAGGCAATGATTGCGTGCACGACCTGAACCTGGCCGTGGCGGACGGAGAAATCTTTTGCCTGCTATGCAAACAGGGAGTTCTGCGCAAGCGCCTTTTTTCCGTATTGCGGGGCTTTTCTCTCCCGGATCATGGAGAGGTGGTTTTCCCGGGTAACGCAACCGAAATAAAGGCAGGAACGGTTGCCCTGGAGCCGGTAAATGCCGCTGATTTTGATGCCGAAGCCACCCTCAATGCCCACCTGTCATTCCTTTGCCGCGCCGCCAAGCTTTCCCGGGAAGCCGTATATGAGATCCTGATCAAATTGAACGTGGGCGAGGAACAACTGGACAGACGTTTGCGGGATGCGGATGAAGAGGCTTTCCGCAAGTTGGTTCTGGCCATAATCATGGCGATCCCGGCGCCCAACCTGATATGCAACGATTTGATCCATGGTGAAAAAAAGGCTTTTGAACTGGAATTTAACAAATTGCTGATGCAACGCCGTCAAAATGGTCACGCGATTCTTTATCTGACCGATGATATTTTTTACGCCTTGCAGATTGCGGACCGGGTCTCTTTTATCAAGAAGGGCCGCCTGCTGCCGCGGGAGCCAATCCCCGCCATGGACCTGGAAGAGATGGACCTGATGCGGCTGTACAACAAATATCTGGGCTGATCACCCTGAATCGGTCAACGCTTCAGGTTGAATGCGCTGATTTTTCGGTAGAGAGAGGGTCGGGAAATTCCCAACAGCTTGGCCGCACGGCTGATGTTGAATCCCGTGGATTCAAGTACCTGTTGGATGTGTTCTTCTTCAATCTGCTTCAAGGTCTTGACCGGTCCGTTCCCCGCGGTTGAGCGGTCCAGGATCTTGGTGGGCAGGTGTCTGGGTTGAATTTCGGTGCCGTCGATAAATGTCACGATTTCAAATACCGTGTTTTTCAGTTCGCGGACATTTCCAGGCCAGTGGTAGGCTGTCATATACGCTTGTGCTTCGTGGGACAAACGCACCACTTCCTTGTTGTAGGTGAGAGCCGCGCTGCGCAGAAAACCATCGGCAAGCAGCTTGATATCTTCCGGGCGTTTGCGCAAAGGCGGAATGATTAGGCGGATCTGTTCCACCCGGTAGAAGAGATCCTCACGAAACAGTCCGGTATCAACCATTTGTTTGAGACTGCGGTTCGAAGCCGCAATTACGCGGACATCCAGCCGGTCCATGCGGCGGCTTTTCAGGGAGATGACTTCGCCGGACTCAAGTACGCGTAACAATTTGGACTGAATGGATTGGGGTAGTTCTCCGATTTCGTCCAGAAAAATGGTTCCCTTATCCGCCAAACGAAACCGTCCGGAATAACTGGAATCGGCACCTGTAAAAGCTCCCTGCTCAAATCCAAACAACTCTGATTCGGCCAGATGCTCAGGGATCGCGGCACAGTTAACGGGAATAATGGGTCGATGCTGACGGGGAGACGCATTGTGAATGGCGTAAGCCAGGAGTTCTTTCCCCGTGCCGGTTTCGCCCTGGATCAATATGGTGCGATCGGATTCCGCGGCTTCCCGGGCCTTGTGTATCACTTGGCGCATTAAACGACTGCGGAACTGAATGCGGTCAAAACTGGAAAAATCACGCAGAGAACCACGCAATTCCCGATAGCCCGCCAACTGGCGATTGACGTTCAGCGCCTTCTGGATGGTGGCCAACAGGATTTCCCGGTCAATCGGTTTTACCAGGAAATCGTATACGCCCATTTTCATGGCCTGGATCGCCATATCCAGGTTGCGGGTACCCGAGATGACAATTACGCGATTGCGGTCTTCTTCGCGGATTTGGTTCAACAGGGAGGTGCCGTTGCCGTCCGGTAAAGTCAGATCCAGGAGTATTAGCTCGTAAATGGTTGTTTTCACCGTGGACATCGCCTGTTTCAGGGTGGGAGACTCCTCAATACTGTAATTTCGGCGCATGAGGATGCGCCGCAGGGAGTCCCGCAGGGCGTTGTCATCCTCTACAATCAAGATGGTTGCCTTGCCGTTCATGCTGATTTCCCCGGGAGAACTAAAAGTACCGTCGTGCCCTTTTTCGAGCTCTGGATCTCAAGGTCCCCCTTCAGGCTGGTCATGATGCCATAAGAAATATACAGCCCCAGGCCGGTGCCATTGGTTTTGGTGGTGAAAAAAGGCTCCAGAACATGGTTTTTATGCTTTTGTGGGATACCGGGGCCATTGTCGCTGACAGCGATGACATGGCGCCTGTTTCTTTTTGTCTTTGTACACTCCGCATACGCGCGGACTCCAATCTCTCCCCCCGGACCCGCAGCGTCGAACGCGTTAAACAGGACGTTGAGCAAAACCTGGTGGAGACGGTTGCGGTCAGCGTGGCTCACCAATGATTTTTCGAAGCGGGTGTGGATCCGGGCGCCTTCGGGTATGCGTTTGCAGGGAAGACTTTCCAGGGTTGATTCCACCAGCGCTTTCAGGTCGACTTCCTCTACCTGCAAGGGACGAAAACGCGAAAAACTCAGCAGGGATTCGATCAACTCATTCAAACGGATCATCTCTGTGCGGATTTTGCCGAATGAGCGCATGGTTTCCGCGGAATTGAGATCGCCGTCCTGTAACTCCTGGAGCTCCAACAACACGGTGCTCATGGGAGTTTTCAGCTCATGGGCGATGGATGCCGCCATTTGGCCCAGCAGGACCAGGCGATCAAATTTAAACAATCTATAGTGGTTGCGGTCATTCTCCAGTTCCAACCTTTCCATTTCAATGGCAGGAACGATGATGGTTGCGCATTGGTCAAGAATGTGGGCCATTGAAGTTGGGGAAATCCGGCACTTGCGCTCCATTCGCGCGGCCACCACTCCGCGATGGTAGCCGTGAAAATGGATCGGCAGAATGAGGTTGATACCCAGGCGGTCGATCAATCCGTCTGTGTCCCGATTAAAGAGGATGCGATACATGTCGGAACGGCCATTGATGACCAGCGGGTTGGTGCGGTGGTTGAAGCAGGTGATCAGGTTGCTGTCATCGGCCAGGTTGGTGAGTTCTCCGACGTCTCGTGTGCGGCCGTAGGTCGAGAAACGGTTGCCGTCGCCGTCGCGGTAAAAAAGGACGAGAGGTCCCAGGGGAAGATGGCGCATCAAAAGTTCCGGCAACCGGTGCAGGAATGATTCAATCGCCGCAGACTCATTCAGTCCGGTGGACAGGGCTTTCAACAGATTTGCGGTCTCGTCTTTGCGATGCATTGTCTGCGCAGTGTCGCCAAACCAGCGAGAGCGGACTCCCATGCCGCAAACGGCTGGTTGACGCCCCCTTTGGCTGTCCCCGCTTCCAGGTCCAGTCAGGTGCGGTTTCATGCTGTTGAAAGAGCGCGCCTGATCCCCCCGTTTCCGGGACCTTTTCATATTACCGGTTCGGGGAGGTTGAAGTCAAGGCGGTTCTGTGGGCGAAGTCAAAAAATGTGGAAAACATTGAGAAGGGGACCGTTAAGAGAAGCCGGCGGCATGCGTATGGTCTGCTCCGTGGGGCTGTGTTATAATTCGTCCATGCTGGATTTGAATTATGTGCGCCAAAACCTTGAGCAGGTAAAGAAAAAGATCACTTCCAAGAAAGTCGATTTCGATAGCGAAACATTTCAGGCAGTGGATGAAAAGCGGCGGCGCCTGATTACGCATGCGGAAGCGCTGAAGGGCAAGAGAAAAGCCATCTCCAGACAGATTGGTATACTGCGTCGCGACAAAAAAGATACAACTGAACTGGAACAGCACAGTGTCGCCCTGGGACGGGAAGTAGAGGCGTTGGACGAGCAGCTCGGAGAGGTGGAGAGAGAGTTCAATGAACTGTGGCTGAACCTTCCCAACCTGCCGGACGATTCCGTTCCCTTGGGACGTGACGCCACCGATAACCGGGTGGTCCGGCAATGGGGCGAAAAGCCCGCTTTTGATTTTGAGGCGCGGCCGCATTGGGAATTGGGTAGTGATATCGGACGGCTGGATTTTCCCCGTGCCGCCAAGATCGCCGGTGCCCGCTTCGCGGTCTACTTCGGTAACCTTGCCCGCCTGGAGCGGACGCTGATCCAGTTTATGCTTGACATGCATACCCGCGAGCACGGTTACACGGAAGTGTTGCCGCCTTTTTTGGCCAACTCGGACAGCTTGACGGGTACGGGGAATCTACCCAAATTCAAGACAGACCTGTTCAAAGTTGAGGGCCAGGATTTTTACCTGATCCCAACCGCCGAGGTTCCCCTGACCAACCTGCATCGCGATGAGGCCTTGACCAACGCCGATTTGCCGCTGAAATACGTGGCGTATACACCGTGTTTCCGCAGCGAGGCGGGATCCTACGGCAAGGATATGCGCGGCATTATCCGCAATCACCAGTTCAACAAAGTGGAGTTGCTTAAGTTTGCGGCCCCGACGCGTTCCGCAGCTGAGTTGGAGTCCTTGACCATGGATGCGGAACGCGTCCTGCAAAGACTGAACCTGCATTATCGCGTGGTGCTGTTGTGTACGGGTGATATGTCTTTTTCGTCAGCCAAGACGTATGATATCGAGGTTTGGATGCCGGCACGCAATGATTACATGGAAATCTCTTCCTGTTCCAATTTCCATGATTTCCAAGCCCGCCGGGCCAGAATCCGGCTTCTGGATGAAAAAGGCCGGAAAACTTTTCCACACACCCTTAATGGATCCGGTCTTGCCGTCGGGCGCACAGTAGCCGCCATTATGGAAAATTTCCAGACCACTGACGGCGGAGTGCGGATTCCCCCGATACTGGAGCCGTTCTTTCCCGGGCAGGCCAGGTTGGTGTAGATGCCCTATTTTCGCTGTCGTTTTTGTAACGTAGCCGGCAGGGTTTCACAAAGGGTTGTGTTCGCCGCCGGCCGCCGTGAATTGGAAGCCTTATACCGGGGCGATGGGGACGAAAAGATCATCTCGGCCCAACGCCTGTTCGGCATGAACCGGTCGTTGCGCAATCTGTTCTCAAGGCGCATCCGTTATGGCGAGTTTCTCTTGTTCAACCAGAAACTGGCCGTGTTGCTGCGTGCCGGCTCTTCATTTATCCGGGCGCTGGAAGTCATTCTGGAAGGCATGCGCAAAGGACCGCTCAGAGAAGTGGTCACCCGGGCCCTGAGTGACGTGCGCAACGGGGTGCAGATTTCCGATGCCCTAAACAACAGCCAACTTCCATATGTGCGTATTTACCGTGCGTCCCTGCTCGCGGGTGAGGGCAGCGGCAACCTGGACAGCATGTTGCGGCAGTTCAACACGTACCTGGAGCGAATCAACACGTTGCGACGCAAAACCGTCAGCAGCCTGACCTACCCGGCGATTCTGTTTGTGCTCATGATTCTCATGGTGGGCGCCGTGATGGTTTTCGTGATCCCGCGTTTTTCCGAATTCTACGGCAACTTTGAAGCAGAAATGCCGGGAATCAGTTTGTTTTTCATTCAATCCTCGCGATTTCTCAAGGCAAACGCCCCGATCATCCTTGCCGGTTTGGCGGCCATGGTACTGGCGCTGCGCCTGGCGGAAAAGCTCAACCCCGAGTTGGCCGTTACCGACCGCATCAAGCTCCGCGCCCCCTTTGCAGGCGGGATTATTCGTGAGCGTGCTTTTTCAGTTTTCTCGCGGACGTTGTCGATCCTGATTGCCGGCGGTGTTACGGTCCCGGATGCCGCAGAAGTCGCGGTCACCGGCATTTCAAACCGTTGGCTTTACCTGCGCATGCGCAATGTACCGGAAGAGATTCGCAGCGGGCGATTGTTGTCTGAAGTGCTGGCCGGGGTGCCGGATATCCCATCCATTACGGTCGAATTGGTGCGGGTAGGCGATTCTTCCGGCAACCTGCCGGAAGTTCTGGATCAGAACAGTGAATTCCTGGAGGCCTCCATTGACATGAAGGTGGCATCCGTCATATCCTTAATTGAACCGGTGGTGATTGTGATACTGGGCCTGGTGATCGCGTTTATGCTGTTGTCGATTTACCTTCCCATTTTCAATACCGTTCAGGTGGTGCGATGAACCCGACCGTTGATTTGAAAGACGCCCGCATCGACTACGATTTGTTGTCGATCTTTCCACCCGAATTTCTGATTGCCCAGTTGATTTTCCCTTTGCAGGACGACGGCGAAGCCATTCAGATCGCCATGGCGGATCCGAATAACCTGGAAAAAGTGGCCCTGGTGGAGAATTTTGTCCGCAAGGCTGTTGTGCCGATGCCGGCGGACCGGGATGAGATCGAGCGATTGCTCAAACGCAGTGATACATTTACCCAGGCGCTCAAACAAAGAACACAGACGTTCTTTCAAAAACGTTCCACCCGCGAAGCAGAGGAAGAAACCCTCAGTATTGAGCAGGTGAGCGAAGAGGACGACTCGGTCATTCAACTACTCAACAACATCGTATTTTCCGCGGTCAACAAGAAAGCCTCGGATATCCACCTGGAAAGCCAGGCGGGATCCGTTGTGGTGAAATTTCGCATTGACGGCATTCTGCATCAAGTTATGGAACCGCTGGATCCGCTCTATCACATGCCCCTGTTGACCCGCTTAAAAGTAATCTCAGAGTTGGATATCGCGGAGCGGCGGGTTCCCCAGGACGGTCGCTTTCGCTTGAAATTCAAGCACAAGACCATCGATTTCCGGGTTTCCATTATGCCGGGTATCTACGGAGAGAATGCGGTGATCCGCATCCTCGACCGGGAGATGATCACAGAGAATATCGGAGAATTAAAGCTGAGCCAGTTGGGGTTTTCCGATTCCCTGTTGGAGATGGTTTTGTACTATATCACCCAACCCTACGGCATGTTTCTTGTGACCGGCCCCACGGGTAGCGGTAAGACCACAACCCTGTACGCGGCGCTCAACCAGATCAAAAAGCCGGAAGATAAAATCATCACCATTGAGGATCCCGTGGAATACCAGATATCGGGAATTACACAGATCCCGGTAAACGAGAAAAAAGGGTTGACTTTCGCGCGCGGACTGCGGTCCATTCTGCGTCATGATCCCGACAAGATCATGGTTGGAGAGATCCGTGATCCCGAAACCGCCCAGATTGCCATCCAGTCTGCACTTACCGGGCATCTGGTGTTTACCACGGTTCACGCCAACAACGTATTCGATGTGTTGGGACGATTCATCCACATGGGGGTGGACAGCTATAGTTTTGTCTCTTCCCTCAATTGCATCGTGGCCCAGCGCCTGGTGCGGGTGCTTTGTCCCGAATGCCGCCGGCGTGTCCGCCTGACAGAGAAAGACTTGCAATTCAACCGCATTGACGCGGAATCTTTCCCGCGTCAGGTGTTCGAAGCCGGTGGATGTCCGGAATGCGGCGGTTTGGGATACTCGGGACGCACCGCCATCGGCGAGATCCTGGAACTGACCGATGATATCAAGGAGATGATTCTGCAGAAAAAACCCACGTCGGAGATCAAGAGAGTGGCCATGTCCCAGGGCATGTTACCCATCCGTTTAAACGGCCTGGAAAAGGTGAAAAGCGGCGGAACATCCCTGGATGAACTCAATCGGGTAACCATAAAGGAATGGTTGTAGAAAAGTTATTTTTTTCGTATCCACGCCCTTCACGCTACTGCGTAATCGGGAGTGGACAGCTGGATTGCTTTCACAGAGAAAAGGGCCGTCTGCGGCGGATGCACTCCGTTGAAACCCGTGGCATGATGAATATGAGCGTGGATGATGCCGGCCGCCTGGCTTCGGTACTTGGAAACCGGTCCTGGGGTGTGTTTCTCCGTTCCGATCCGTTTATCTTTAATATCTTTGATTTTGAACACTTGCCCCGCGGCGCAAAAAAACAGCGTGAATTGGCGCAGTGGCGATTGGAAAAAGTTTTCCCCGAAGACCTGTCCAATTTTATTCATACCGTACTTCACCCCGGGGGAAAGCGATTGTTGTCCGTTCTGCTGCCGTTGCGTGATGCCGGCAGGGTGGAGGATTGGTTTCGTGAACACCCGGCATCGTTGACATTCCTGGGAAACTCAACGTTGGAGTTGATGAACCGGTTGTGGGCCGGCGGCCTGGCCGGAATGCGCAAACAATCTCCCCAGGTCATGATTGAACTGGATCACCAGCTGGGTGTGGCGGTGTTCCAGGAATCGAGCCGGCCCTACTACATGCGCAAATTTCGCTGTGATTCAGAGCAAATGTTCCTCATGGAGGTTCGCAAAACCCTGGAGTACGTAAAAAGCAACTACAGCCGAACTCCCCGTTCCGTGGCTTTTTTTCCCGGGAGACCCAAATTTGCTTTTAGCAATCAAGCCGAAATATGGCGGCAACTGAATTTGACGCCGTTCGCAATACCCGGTGGCGCGGCGTTTGCCATGTCGGGGGCCGGATGAAGCACCTTGACTTGAACATGGCGTCTTCGCGGCGCCCCGATTGGTTGCGTTTCTGGGGAGTTGCGGTATTCTTGCTGGGAGTCTCCGCACTCCTGGTGTGGAATGGCTGGCGTGCGCTGAATCATGAAAGTGAACCGTCTGGGGAAGCAAAGCTGGAAATGCGATCCCTGCGTGAAGCGGACCGAAACCACAACGCACGCATGGAAACGATCAGCGCAGAGATCCAACAATTACAAAAGCGATGGGATGCTCAGGTACGCTTTGCCAATGCCTTGATCAACCGCAAAACCTACTCTTTTCTCAACAGCATGAACCAGTTGGAGAAGGCTTTGTCCGGTCGTGTTTTTCTGCAGCGCTTAACCGTTGACCAAAACCGGCCGCAGCGACTGGAGATGGAGGTTGTCGCGCCATCCTTTTCCGATCTGATTGTGGCGTATCGGCAATTGTCGGCCTTCCGACTCGAGGTCAACAGCGAAGTCCGGGATCGTGACGGCCAGTACCGGGTGTCGATCAACTTGAGGATCAAACCATGAAAAAGTTCCGGGTTCTGGCATGGTTGATCACAGGCGTATTTGCCGGCTCACTGTTATTCTGGGTCACCGGTTATGGGATGGCACAGGCAAAGGGATCTTCAGCAGAACGGCTGCGTTCGGAATACCAGCTGCTGCAACAGCGCCGGAACCAGCTAAAGAAGAAACGCGAAACGCTTGATGCTTGGAAAAGGGTTCCGGCCGAACTCGATGCATTCCGCACAAAAGCCATTCCCGCTTTTAACCGTTTTCCCGCTTTTCGCGACGATCTTCAGCGGCGTATTTCAGAGAGCGGACTCACCCCGCTACGGCTGACTTACCGCATGCGCCCGGTCCAGCAGAATCTGCAGCGGGTGACCCTGGAGTTTTCATTGTCCGGACCCTACGCGGCGATCAAGCGCTTGATTCATGGAGTGGAAAACCAGGCTGAAATGGTTTATCTGATGTCGGTGCGTCTGCGCCGGACTGAAAGCGGTGTGATTGCCAATTTCTTAATGGAGGCGTATTTTGCGCGCTGAAAAGAGGTTGTTCGCGGTGCTTTTCTTGAGTGTGGTCGCTGTTCTGGGCGCTGAGGAGGTTGTGCACCTTTCCCGCCTGGACGGGCCGGCAAAGGAACTGACGATTCATCGTGACCTTTTTCGCCCCGGGCAAAGCCGTGTCGAGGAAACGACGCGCCCACGTCCAATGCCCATACCCCAGGTACCGCAGGGGGAAAAGAACGCCTCTCAGAATCCAGAAGATCGCATTCGTCGCAGCATTGCTTTCGAGGGATTCATTCGGCGAAAAGGCCACTTGACGGCAATCCTCAGCGTGGATGGGGAGTATTTCGTGGCAGCGGAGGGGGAGCAGGTGTTGGATGCCGTATCCGTGGAGGCGCTTGACGAGAAGCGGATGGTTGTTTTGGTGGATGGGAAGCGACACGAGATCCCCTTCCAGGGAGTGGATGAAAATGAGCAGTAATTTGAGTTGGAAGAACGCCTTGGTTGTGTGTGGAGTCCTGGGGGTGCTGATGCTTCACTCCGGATGTTCCCTGCACAAAGAACGCATCAAGCAGGGGTTGGATTACTCCCGGATGCAGGATTATGCCAGGGCGGAAGCCTATTTCACGGATCTGGTGCGACGCTTCCCGCAGAAAACGGAGTACCGTACTTTGTTGTTGCGTGTGCGCATGTCGCGTTACTATTCTCACTTGTATCGCGCCAGGTCGCTGCGCCGGCAAGGCAAAGAAAACGAAGCCATCAGAGAATACCGGTCCGCACAGGCGGTATTTCCCGGGAATCAGAAGTTGCAGGATGAATTGGACGAATACCTTGGACGCGGAGCTGACGAGGTTTCCAGCCAACGGTTTCAATCAAAGATCCAGCCTCCGGTGCGTCTGGGAGTGGATGCGGCGGAAAAGGTCAGCCTGAAACTGCGCAGTATGCCGATCACCCGCATATTCAAGGCGCTGGGAAAGTCTTTCGGCGTAAATTTCATATTTGATAAGGACTTTCGTGATTTTGTGTATTCGCTGGATGTAGAGGATGTTTCGTTTGACCAGGTATTAAACCAGCTCTGCCTTGTGGCCGCGGCAAAATTCCGCGCCCTGGACCCTTCTACGGTGCTGATTTTCAGCGACACGCCCTATAAGAACCGGGCATATGCTCTGAGCGGCGTCAAGGTATTTCCCTTGTCCAGTATCAAGGCGGAAGAAGCAAAGAAGCTGGTTTTAAGCGTTTTCCGTGAAAGTCGGCCCATGGTTCAGGAAGACGCGGCGTTGAACACGTTGATCGTCAAAGCGGACCTGGTGACCTTGAAAGAGGTGGAACAATTTCTGTCCCAAGTGGATAAGGCCAAGGCTGAAGTGGAACTGGATGTAGAGATTCTGGAGGTCAATCGCAGCCTTTTGCAGGAGATCGGCGCCGGGTTCGGTAACACCCTGTTCGAATTGAACATGGGAACTGAAGGTGACAGCGGATCGATCAGCAGTACTTTTCGGCTGGACCGCATTAAAGACACGAATTTCTTTCTGACGGTCCCAAGTGTGGCCATGAACCTGTTGGAAACCAGCGGAGACAATCGCCTGATCGCCAAGCCAAATCTGCGCGGCATTCACGGTGAAGAGATCAATTTCATGGTGGGAGACAAGATCCCCATTCCCCAGACCCAGTTCCAGTCTTTTGCCGCTGGTGGTGTCAACAACACGCCCGTGACAACCTATCGTTACGAAAACGTGGGTTTGGAAATCAAAATCACCCCCTTTGTTCATCAGAGTGATGAAGTCACCCTGCAGATTGAGCTGTCCATGACTTTTGTCACCAGTTATGTAGATCAATTCCCCGTGTTGGGCAAACGCGAAGTCAAAAGCGTGATTCGTCTGAAAGAGGGGGAAACCAACATTATCGGTGGATTCATTCGGGATGAAGAACGGGATATCATGAAGGGAATCCCCCTGATTGCCCACCTGCCGATTCTGGGCAAACTCTTTGGCAGTACGAACCGGAATCTCGATCAGACGGATTTGATTTTCTCGATTTCTCCCCGGGTGATCCGTCGGCGCCTGCAACTGGCCCGGGACAGTGAAACCATCTGGACCAATACGTTGGGGGGGGTTGAGGGCGGCCGAGTGGATGCGCCCCAGGAAGAAACCGTTGGGTCAGTTCAACCGCCGGCGAAGCGGCCTGCGGGCCGTGTGGTGCCGGAATTGGATCAACAGGGTGGCCGGGTTCTGGTTGCCCCGGCTTCCAGCAATGTACGGGTGAATCAACCCGTTTTGTTTACTTTGCGCCTGGCCGGTGTATCCACGCCTGTGGCCCGCCTGTCTCTGGCGGGGGAATTTCCCTCTGGAGACGTGGAAATCATGTCGATCAGCACCTCTTTCCTGCCGCCTGAACAAGCGCGGACCTTGAAGAACTTTTCAGGGGGAAACTTTGACCTCGGCATTAATTTTACGCCTCCAAGAAAAGATGGAATGCTGGCACAGGTTCAGGCGAGGTTTTCCACGGCGGGGAATCATGCTTTGCACATCACCAGCCTTCAGGCTTTTTCTGATTCCGGTGAAGCGGTGGAAGTGGAGCCGCCGGCTCCGGTAAACGTTGACGTCAAATAACCCGCTTTTGCCCAATATACAGAAACCCCCGTGTGGGGATTTCTGGATCCATTGAAACTTTTTGGGGGTAACCGGGTAGTCAGTTGATCAAATCTTTCAGGGCTTTCCCCGGTTTGAAAACCGGGACGTCCTTTGACTTTATCGTCAGCTTGGCTCCGGTTTTGGGGTTAACGCCGGTCCGGGATTTGCGGTGGGAAACGCTGAAAGTACCAAAGCCAACCAGGGTGACTTTGCCTTTCTGTTTCAGCTCATCGGAAACGGTGTCGATGAAAGCGTTAACCAGTTTTTCCGTGTCCGTGACCTTAAGGTTTGACTTTTCCGCAATCGCTTTAACCAGTTCGGTTTTGTTCATGATGTCCTCCCTAGTGCCCATAATAGGTAACAATAAATTGAAAGTCAAGTATAATACGCATTTCCAAGGATTTTTTTTGCGCATCCTCCGTTATGTTCATTTTTTGACTTTATTTGGGCACTGCACTAAAATTTTAGCATGAAAGGCGACCTGAATTCCGCTGAAATCCGTAGCCTGAGCCGGTTACTGGAGTCCAGGGGCGTACACATTTCTGAAGACAAGATCGCCCGTCGCATGAATCTGATCGCGGAATCTCAGCATGTGTTCCCGCTGGAGAGGCAACGGGCGCTGCTTTTGCAGTTGATCAGCATGTACGAGGAGTCGCGAAAAAAGGCGGTGATCCTGATTGAAGAGATCGGTGAGTCGAGGCTTCCCGTCACCTTCGCCATTGGCGCACTGGCAGAGGATTGGCCCGGTATGTCCAACTCAATTCTGGGGATTGTTCACCAGTCCGCGCGCAACGTCGATTTCCTTAAGGGTTTTACCGTGGATTACCGGTCCATGACGGTCGGACTGGTGATCCTGGCATTTACCTTAACCCGGCGCGATGAGTACGAACATTTTTTGCGAGAGAAAGATAAACTGGTGCGCCGCATCCGCATGGCCGCCGTGGGAAGCGTGGGCAAGTCGCTGTTTCTGGATGATGAAACCGTCAAATTCGGGATTTACAATGAGATTGTGCGCCGCATTCGCCGCATCTACCCAGGACCCGATTTAAACAAACTGATTGGAGAAAAAGGCGAAGCGTTGTATTTTGTCTCTTCCCGGAGCCGGGAGTACCTGGAGGAGCGTTCAGTACGCATGCTGGCGGACCTGATTATCGATAACCACCGTTTCCAGGAGGCGTTGCGAAGAGGCGAGGTGGAACAGGTGATCCGCATACGAAGCTTTCAGACCCGTTTCGAACACTTGACCGGTATCACATTCGTATGTCGCGAGGAACTGGTTTCTGTTGAGGATTTCCTGCACACCCTCAACTTCATGGTTCCAGGCTACATCCTCAAACACCACAAGAGTTTCGTTAACGAACAGGGAGTGTTGGTGTATCGGCTTGAGATTGTGGATCGTTACGGCAGTCCCCTTAAAGGGACCCAGATCCAACACCTTGAAGAATCCCTGATGAAACTGGTCAACACAACGTTTTCAAAACCGTTTTCGCGCGTCAAATCCATTGGTGGATTTGAACATTATGCCCGGGCGATCATCCCGTTCCTGATGCTGGAATTGCGGCGTACTCACATGACCCAGGTCTTGATGAGTGTGGAAAACCAGTCGAATTTCTCGATCACCATCAAGTTGGTGGTGGTGGCCCGCGCTGAGGATCCGGGACGTCTGCACCTCTTGTTGACGGCGCTGGAAACCCTGCGTGGAGTTGAGGTGATTTCGAGTCTGCCGCCGAAACGCTACACGCAAGAGGTGGAGGTGGCCATCCTGAAGCTTCGGGTAGAGTTCGCCGAATTTTCCAATGTCCGGGAAGTGTTTGACGTTCTGAAAAAGAGGATTGAAACCGTATACGGCAAATTCAGGGATTTTGACCAGGGGTTCCGTGAGATTGATCTGCGGGTGTTGGGAGAGCTTTACGACACCCTGAAGTCAATCAATCAACTTCTGGTGAGAGACATCTTTTTTAGTTTTGATGAATTGTACCGCATTGAAGCCCCTTTTGATCTCTTGGTGGAAGCCGTCAAACTGTGTGCCAAAGCGGTTGATCAGGCCAACCGCCCGGGTGGTCAAAAACTGATATTCCGTTACCGCATTCTTCACCAGTTGAAACGCACGGTGCTGGTGGTGTCCTCGCAAGATCAAAGAGACCTGCTTCCACGCATGGTCAAACACCTGGAATCGATCCCCTTCTCATTTTCACGAATCGAGTGGAACCAAAGATCGTACCATATCCTGGTACTGAAACATGAACCAATATTTCCAAACAGCTCCTGGTTACGACGATTGCGGGAATTTCTGAAGTCGGGAAACGGGCCGGACGATTAGCCTGCATTTTTCACAACAATCTGCTGCAATGGCGGATGTGGCCGCATTGACGGCGTTGTGCTCGGTCATTCTTCTCAGCCATAGCGCTGCTATGCCTTCGAATAATGCCTGTCGAATGCCTTGTCACTACAACCATCTACGCTATTTCGCGACAATCCTTGTGAGAAATGCAGGCTAGTGCTTGCTTTTGGCCGGACGCAACAGGCGAAAGAGTTCGTAAATGTTTTCCACTGGATGGATCGTCATACCGGGTTGCTCGGGGATTCCGGATTGGGCTTTGGGCAGAATGAAATGGGTCAACCCCTGTTGCAGGGCTTCGCGCATTCTGGGAGCGATCCAGGCAGTGGGCCGGATTTCACCGGTCAGGCCGACTTCGCCGATCATGGTTCGTGGATGGGGGGAAGTCAGGTTGAGACGGCTGGATAACAGGGCGCCCAGTACGGGAAGGTCGGCAGCCGGGTCCCGCAGCGAGAAGCCCCCGGTTACGTTGATAAACACATCGTGTTGATAAAAAGGAATCTTCAGTTTTTTTTCAATTACGGATATCAGCATGGCGGTGCGGAATGCGTCGAATCCCACCGAAATGCGTCGCGGGTTGCCGCTGAACGGGCTTTCCGATACCAGAGACTGGATCTCGACCAATAGGGCCCGTTGTCCATTGAGCGTAGGGAAGATGACCACTCCCGGTTCGCGGTTTTCCCGGCCATGGATGAACAGGGCCGAGGGGTCCGCAACGGATTCCAGACCGCCGGCGCTCATGCGGAACACTCCCAGTTCATCTACAGGGCCGAAACGGTTTTTTGCAGAGCGCAGGATGCGCAGGTCCGATTTCAATTCTCCCTGGAAGTAGAGCACCACGTCCACCATGTGTTCCAGGGTTTTGGGACCGGCGATCTGCCCCTCTTTGTTGATGTGGCCGATAATGAAAACAGTCATGTCAACGGCCTTGGCGGTTTCGATCAATGCGGCGGTGGCCTGACGCATCATGGCCACGGATCCTGTTCCGGTCGTGCTGCCGCCGGCATTGAGTGTCTGGATGGAATCCACGATCAGAATCCGTGGGTTCAAGCGGGTTACAGCGTCCTGCAGGTCTTCCATGTCTCCCATGGACAGCAAATGAACCCCCGTAGCGGGAATGCCGATGCGTTCCGCTCGCAGTTTGATCTGGGAGTCCGACTCCTCCCCTGAATAGTAGAGTATGGGACTCTCCCGGGGTCCGGTCTGGCCGCAAATCTGCAGCAGCAGCGTCGATTTGCCGACTCCGGGCTCGCCGCCGATCAGGATGACGGATCCGGGAACATATCCGTCACCCAGCACCCGGTCAAGTTCCGGTATCCCGGTTACCCGGCGGTTTACGCGGGTCGAATCCACCTGTTCAAGGGGGATTGCCGAAATTCCCCTACGTTGGCCGCCGGAAGCGGACGAATCCTTCACCGGCAGGATCTCGGTCAATGAACCCCAGGCATCACACCGGGGGCAACGTCCGTAGTGTTTGGGGCTCTGGTAGCCGCATTCCACGCATTCGTACAGGGTATGGGTCCTCTGTTTCATGGACACCTCCTTTACGAGCTTCTGGAGAGATTCTCAGCGGCTCACTCGGATTCCATGATACGGCTGAAATCAGCCACCTGCATCAGGGTATGATCGATCTTGCGCACCAGGGCGATGCGGTTGCGCCGCAGATCCTCTTGCTTGGCCATGACCAGGACGTTATCAAAGAAATTGTCGATCAACGGCTTCATTTGCAGGATTTCCGCGGCCACGGCTCGAAATTCCCGCAGTTCCAGGTGGCGGTGGATGGTGGGTTCCGTTTGCCTCAGGGTCTCGTAAAGCACCTTTTCTTCCTGGTCCTGAAGCTGTTCCGGGACCACATCTCCCACTTCGTCATCGCTTCGAGAGATGTTCTTTACCCGTTTGTGCAGGATCACCAAGGGCTGAATCGCGGGGGTGCCGAGCATTTCCGAGATCTCAAGCGTTTTAAGATAAAGGCGATAGATCTGCAGATTCGCATTGGTAATGACGGCTTCGGCCACATCGTGCCGGATGGCCAGATTTTCACGCATGATGTTATCCAGGCGGATGTAGAAGAGGTTCTCCACCTTCCGCATCAGGATATTTCTTTCGGTTTCATCCGTCACCAGCAAGTTGCAGGCATGCCCGATCAGGTCTGAAAGGCTGAAATCCAGACCCAGGTCCAGGATCACTTTGATAACGGCATTGGCGTCCCGGCGGATGCCGTAGGGATCGCTGGAGCTGGATGAGCGGATGCCTTTGGATAAGAAAGCGGTGATGTTGTCGATCTTGTCGCAGATGGACAACAAACCACCACCCAGGTGGTTGATGGGATCCTGTGTGAAACCCCGAGGTTCATAATGAGCGTAGACCGGGCGCCAGATCGACTCGGAAACCCCGGTTTCCCTCAAGTAAAGACCGCCCATGATGCCCTGAAGAGAGGGGAACTCGCCCACCATGCGGGTGACCAAGTCGTTTTTGCACCATTCCGCGGCTTTTTTGAGGTCTTCGGTCATGGAGTTGTTGTTTGTCAGACGGCAAAGATATGCAACCAGGGTCTGAATGCGGCTGGACTTATCCTGAAAAGAGCCCAGTCCTTCGTGGAATACCAGGGCGGAGAGTTTTTCGCGCAGGACGGGGAAATCTTCCGTGCGGTCGGATTCCCAGAAAAAGGATGCGTCCTCGAAAGTGGCCTTAATGACTTTCTCGTTGCCTCCAGCCACATTCCGGTGTTCATCCGGCACGTTGGATACGCCGATGAAGTGGTTGATCATGCGTCCGGAACTATCGTGGAGGGGATGGAGCTTTTTCTCGTTGCGCATGAATTCCGAAATGATCTCCTGGGGAAGGGTCAGGTAGCGGCGGTCGAATTCCCCTGAAAATACCACGGGGTACTCGTTGTTAAACACATAGTACCGCAGCATGTCCATATCGATTTCAACGGTGGTTTCAAGGTCTGCAGCCAACGAGATCGCATCCTGCAGGATGATCTTTTCCCGTTCACGCTCTGCGGCAATGACGAAGTTCTTGTGCAGTTTTTCGATGTAGTCCCGGTAAGAGTGGATCTCCAGTTTGTCCTCAGCCAGCAGGGGATGGGCGTCGATTTCCTGGGAGGATCGAATGCCGGCGAATTCCACGGCAATGAGCTCTCCGTCCAGAATGGCCAGTATGTTGCGGATGGGCCGGATAAAAGCAACTCGAGAATCGTTCCAGACCATGGCTTTGCGGAAGGTCAGGCCGGCGAGGATTCGTGGAATGGCTTTTTCGAACACGCGCTGGGACTTCTGGCCTTTGTGGCGGCGCTCAACCGCCATATACACCCCTTTGGCGGTTTCCACTTCCTGAACGTCATCCAGGGCCGTACCGTTGGCTTCCAGAAATTTGAGCAGGGGAACGGCCGGGTTCCCGGCATCATCGTAGGCGATGCGTTTGGATGGGCCGGTCAAGACTTCAGTGCGGTCACTTGCCTGATGAGGCAGGCCGGTGATATACACCATGAAGCGCCGGTTGGTGGCCGCAACTTCCATTGTGTCCATACCCAGGTGCTCATTTTCAAGTTCCATCCGGAAAGCGCCCGCCAACTGGTCGCGGATCCGTGGAGCTTCGGATACCGGAACCTCTTCAACGCCGAGTTCAAACAAAAAGTCAGCCATTCTGTTCACCCTCCCCGGGTTCCGCCTGAGGCTGGATCCGTTTCAGGTACAGGCCGGCAATGGCTCCGGCAAGGTCGCGCATTTCCGCCATAAGCGTGGTTCGCTCCGCCACGGATATGGCCTTGCGGGCATCCATGATATTAAAGGTGTGAGAGCATTTGAGCAGGTAGTCATAAGCGGGCAGGTACAGGCCGTTTTCCACCAGGTGCGTAGCTTCGTCGCGGTACATGCGGAAGGTGTCACGCAGCATGGGAATGTTTGCCGCTTCGAAGTTGTAAATGGAAAACTGGCGTTCTTCTTCATGGCGCAGATCGCGGTAGGAGGTTTTGTGCCCCCATTCCAGGTCGTATATATTGCTTTTGCGATCCAGAAAACTGGCCAGGCGCTCAACGCCATAGGTGATCTCAAGGGAATTGGGGTTCAACTCCTTGCCGCCGGCCTGCTGAAAATAGGTGAACTGGGTGATTTCCAATCCGTCACACATCACCTGCCAACCCACTCCCCAGGCGCCCAGTGATGGAGACGCCCAGTTGTCTTCGTCGAACTTGATGTCGTGGTTGCGGATATCTACGCCCAGATGATAGAGGCTGTTGAGATACAGGGATTGGCCATCAGTGGGAATGGGCTTTAGGATGACCTGGAACTGGTTGTGTTTTTGAACGCGGTTGGGATTGTCTCCATAGCGTCCGTCGTCGGGGCGGCGCGAAGGTTGCCAGTAGGCGACTTTCCAGGGGCGCGTTCCCAGAACGCGGAAGAACGTGTCCGGGGTCATGGTGCCGGCGCCGACTTCCAGGTCATATCCTGAAGCAATTACGCAGCCGTTCAGGGACCAGAATTCCTGAAGTTTGAGGATGATATCCTGAAGGCTCATGATCTCATTCCTGTTCCTGGGGTTGCCACCTCAATACCGGATGGCGCGCGGCCTGAACTTCATCCAGGCGACGCAGCGGGGTGTTGTGGGGTGCATTGCGTACCGTATCCGCATCATTTTCCGCTTCCGCCAGGATCTCTTTCATGGCGGCTATAAAACGGTCAAGGGTTTCCAGGCTTTCTGTTTCCGTGGGTTCGATCATCATGGCGCCGCGAACAATCAGCGGGAAGTAAATGGTAAAGGGATGAATGCCGTAATCCAGCAGGCGTTTGGCGATATCCAGGGTTGACACGGGTAAGTCTTTATCAGAGAACACGACTTCGTGCAGGGTGCGGGATTGATAAGGAAGGTCCAACACTTCACTGAGGCGGCAGCGGATGTAGTTTGCGTTCAGCACGGCATCTTCAGCGACAAGGCGCAGGCCATGGCGCCCCAGGCTCATCAGGTAGGCCAGGGCGCGGACCATGACCAGGAAATTTCCGTAGAAATTCTTGATGCGTCCGATGGTGTCGGGGATGTGGTAGCGGGGGCGAGAGCCGTCCGCTGCGGGAATCACGGGTGGAGGCAGGAAAGGCGCCAGGTGTTCGGCCACGCCGACGGGTCCGGATCCCGGTCCTCCGCCGCCATGAGGCGTAGCAAAAGTCTTGTGCAGGTTCAAGTGCAGGACGTCTACACCCAAGTCCCCGGGGCGGACGATGCCCAGCAGCGCGTTCATGTTTGCGCCGTCCATATACAGCATGGAGCCGTTATCATGCAGGGCCGCCGCAAGTTCACATATGTGCCGTTCAAATATTCCCAGTGTATTGGGATTGGTCAGCATTAGAGCGGCGACATCCTTGTCCAGATGCGCCTTGAGGGCTTCGGGCTCAAGTACGCCGTCCGGACCCGATGGGATCTCTTTTACACTGTATCCGGCGAAATGGGCGGACGCGGGGTTTGTTCCGTGAGCGGAGTCAGGGATCAACACGATACGGCGGGGATTCCCACGATCGCTCAAGCAGCGCCGGATTATCATCATTCCAGTCAATTCGCCGTGGGCGCCTGCCGCCGGGGCCAGTGAGAAGGCCTTCATTCCCGTGATTGCGCACAGCCGGGCCTCCAGATCGCGCATGATATCGATATTGCCTTTTACCAGATGGTGGGGTGTGTATGGGTGTGCGTTTGTAAATGAAGGTATGGCGGCTATGGTTTCGTTGACTTTGGGATTGTACTTCATGGTACAGGACCCCAGGGGGTAGAATCCCGAATCCACGGAGTGGTTGAGGTGGCTCAGGTTGGTGTAGTGGCGCACGATCTCGACTTCCGATAAACTGGGGAAACCGTGAATGTCGCTTCGCTGCAGTTCAGGATCCACATATTCCTTTGTTTCCGGCATGGGATCGGAGTCAAAAGAGTAACCGATCTTTCCGCGTCGGCTCTTGTCAAACAACAGTTCGGGCAGGGTGTTCACAGCGTACCTCCCATGGCGTTCAGCAGGCGGTCAATTTCGCTTTTCCGGTGCATCTCCGTGATGTTGATCAGCAGGCAATCCGCGTAGTCCGGGGCAAACCACTGCAATGGCACGCCTCCCAGAATGCGGTGGCTTTCCAACTGGGAAAGCAGGTCGTCTACGTGCCTGTTTTTAACCCGCACCACCACTTCGTTAAAGAAATTGCGCGGGAACACCAACTCCATGTTTGGCAGGGAGTTTACCCGGTCCGCGAAGTAGGAGGTGTTGGTGTGATTGGTCTGGGCGATGTTGATTAAACCGTCGTGCCCCATGGTGGCCATGTACATGGCGGCTCGCACTGCGCACCAGGCCTGGTTGGTACAGATGTTTGACGTGGCTCGTTCACGTTTGATGTGCTGCTCACGGGTCGAGAGGGTGAGCACGTAGCCGCGGCGCCCTTCCAGGTCTTTCGTTTCACCGACGATGCGGCCGGGAAGCTGACGCAGAAATTCCGTTTTGGTTGCCATGAATCCCAGGTATGGGCCGCCGAATCCCAGCGGCAAACCGAAACTCTGGGCTTCACCGGCTACAAGGTCGACACCGAGTTCACCCGGCGGCTTGAGAAACGCCAGTGACATGGCTTCGGTTACGATTTGGGCGGCGTAGGCGTCAACTGAATGCGTGAGTTCCGCAATGGCCGCGGATTCCTCGATGACACCGAAGAAATTGGGAGACTGAAAGATTAATCCCCCGGTTTCCGGATTCAGCAGGGCTTTCAACTTTTCCAGGTCCACACGGGCGGTGGCTGGATCCATAGGCACGGTTTCCGTCTGAATGCCCAGATTCTGGATATACGATTGAATGATTTCCCTGTATTCGGGGTGCAGGCTTTCCGCCACCAGGATACGGGGACGCCGGGATTTTCGTTGCATCAGCAACAGGGCTTCCGCCGCCGCGGTGCCGCCGTCATAGAGAGATGCATTCGAAAGGTCCATCCCGGTGAGCTGCGTGATCATGGTCTGGTACTCAAAAATGGCTTGCAGGCTTCCCTGACTGACCTCAGGTTGATAAGGGGTATAGGGTGTCAGAAATTCTCCCTTGGCGCTGAGAAGTGACACGACTTCCGGAATGAAATGGCGGTAAGCACCGGCACCGAGGAATGGCAGATATTCATCGTGACGGTTGGCCGCGGCAAGTTCACGGAATCGTTCCAGCAGGCGGTTCTCACTTAAGGCTTCAGGAATCTCGTTCAGGGGGGGAAAGCGGAATTTATCTGGAATATCGGCAAATAACTGCGCCGAATCCTTGATTCCCAGGCAGTTGTGCATCGATTCCCGGTCAGCATCCGTCAATGGCAGGAACCTCATGGCGTTCTCCTCTAGTCAGGAAATCATTTTCCGGTAATCTTCCGCCGGCATCAACTCGTCCAGTTCCGCTGCATCGGAAATCTTGATCTTGGCGATCCAGCCGCCGCCTTCGGCATCCTTGTTGATCTGTTCGGGGTGGTCTTCCAGGTTTTCGTTAACCGCGACGATTTCACCGCTTACCGGAGCGTAGACGTCGCTAACGGCTTTGACCGACTCCACATTGGCCAAGGCATCTCCGCGCTTGATGGAATCGCCCACGGCCGGGAGTTCCACATAAACCACATCGCCCAATTCGTGTTGGGCATGCTCAGAGATGCCCATTACCGCGATGTCACCTTCCAATCGGACCCATTCGTGATCCTTGGTGAATTTCAAGGCGTCAGCACTCATTTTTTTTCTCCTAACCTGAATTTTTTTTTCAGCTATATTTTTGTGCGGGACTTGCCGCGGATACAGGTTGCATGGCAACTCCCCGAAGTTTCCCGCATCAACTCTCCCGCTGGTAAAAAGGCATCTTTGTGACCCGGGCCTCCACGTCGCGGTTGTGGATCATGATATGAAACCGTGTTCCGGGTTCGGTGGCCTCGGGCGGCAGATATGTCATGCCGATGGCTTTATTCAGAAAAGGGGCCATGGTACCGCTGGTTACCTGTGAAAACTCTTTTCCCTGCCACAATACGGGGTAACCATGGCGGGCGATGCCCCGTCCAAAAACCTCAAATCCGGCCAGGCGGCGCTGGATGCCTTCTTCTTTCTGGCGCAAGAGCACATCGCGGCCGATGAAATCTTTTTTCTTGAATTTCAAGATCCAGCCCAGTCCCGCTTCCAGCACGGTATGGCTGTCATCGATGTCGTTTCCGTAGAGCGCCATACCGGCTTCCAGCCTCAGGGTGTCGCGGGCTCCAAGGCCGGCGGGGACAATTCCCAGGGATTCCCCCTGGCGGACGAAGTCCAGGAAAAGGGAGGTTGCGAACGCTTCATCGGATTTAAAGTACACTTCAAATCCATCTTCGCCGGTGTAACCCGTACGCGATATCAGCGCGGCAACGCCCTGAATTTCAGTAAAAACAAAAGAGTAGTACCTGATCTTTTGGAGGTCGGCTTCTGTAAATTGCGACAGCAGCACCCGGGCTTTGGGTCCCTGGATGGCAATCTGGGAGTACTCTTCACTCTCATTATGGATTTCCACATTAAAAGTCTCTGTTTTTTCGCGGATCCATGCCGCATCTTTCTCCAGGTTGGCCGCGTTCACCACCAGCAAATATTCGGAATCGGACAATTTGTGAACCAGCATGTCATCCACAAAACAGCCTTTTTCGGTGAGAAGGCCGGAATATTGAATACGGCCGGGTTCGAGCCGGGCGGCGTTGTTGGAAGATATGTATTGCACGGCATCCAGGGCCTGCGGGCCGCGCAAAAAGATTTCACCCATATGGCTGACGTCAAAGATTCCTCCGGTATGACGAACAGCGAGGTGTTCCTCTTTGACACCGGAGTACTGAACCGGAAGGTCCCAGCCGGCAAAATCCACCATCTTCCCGTTTAACTGGTAATGGGCATGGTTGATTCGGGTTTTCTTCATAATCATCTCCACACGATCCGGACCGGACGGCACTCTAGAAGCCTCGGATCCATCCGTTGCAATTCTGATCCAAAACTAGCACACCCCCGGGGAAATTTCAAGCAGTGCCGTGCTTTGGAAACCCTTGACATTTCCAGCGATCAACTTATATAATTATTTTTCAAAGGAAATCTTGGCGGATTCAGTCTGCTCTGTGGAGGATTCCATATGAAAAAACAATTTGTGTTGCTATTGATCATTATGATGATATCATCGTTTTTTTTGTTGGCGGATGAAAAACAGGATTTGTGGTCCAGGATCAGTCAGGAAAACAATCTGGAAGCCAAACTGACCCTGCTCCAGGAATATGAAAGCAAATTCGGCCAGGACCAGGACGAGCGGGCCCGTCTGCTCTATTTGAATCTGGCCCTGACGACTTACCAGTTAAAACAGTTTGAGAAGACCATTGCGTTCGGAGAGAAAGCCCTGACCCATAAAGACCTGGATCTGAAAAACAAACTCAACCTGTGCTTGTGGCTGTCCAATTCCTACAACGTCACCAAGACGGACTTGGAGAAAGCCCATGCGTATGCGGAACAGGTAATCGCCCTGGCCGGGGAATTAAAGGCCAGTGAGGGCAAAGATTCCCACGGAAAGTATGACAAGCAATACATCGCCCCGGCCCTGCGCATTCAAATTCAAACCCTGTATGCCCGGGGAAAAGACGATCCGGAAATGATCTCCCAGGCCGCCCGCAAGGGGCTGGAAGCCTATAACGTGGAACCAGTGCGCAAGAATGCCGACCTGCTGTTCTCTCTTTGCAACGGTTTGTTTAACCTCAACCGCAAACAAGAGGCGGTTTCAATCATGGAACAACTGGTGGAGAAAGAGTCCGATAATACCCGCTACATCAGTGCCCTGGCCGTATGGTATTCAAAGATGGGCAATAAAGACAAGGCCATCAACTACCTGGAACAGGCCTACAAAATCCGGCGCAATATCAAGACCGCTTACAACATAGCGGTTCTTTCCCAGTCTAAAGACGTGGACAAGGCCATCCGCTATCTCTCCGAGGCCTACCAGATGAATCCATCGACGCAGTCCCGGGTATATAAACTGCTCCGCCACCTCTACTACAATGTCAAGACGAAGGGGCAGACCCAGGAAGATCAGGATCAGGGATTTAACTCTGTTCTGGCTGCGGCCAAAACCCGTTTAAACCAATAGGCGTTTATCTGATTTTTGAATTATACGGTTAAAAGGATTCTGCGGCGGTCACCCGTTCGTGCCGTGATCTGGCGTGTGTCCATGTATTCCAGTAAGGGGATAATGGCGCGCCGACTCAAAGCGGTCAATTCACGGAATGTGGCGATGTCGATCATATCTCCCTGGTTGCGTTTGAATTTTTTCAGGCGGTTGATGATTTTGGCCAGATCCGCTTGAAAAACAAAATCCCGCTCGTTCAGTCGCACGACCTGTTCTTCGTTTAAGAGGAACCACAACGCACTGTTGATCGAAGGATATGATAACCCCGACGTGTGCAGCAGATCGTCGATGGAAAACACCACTTTGTGCCGGCGTTGGACCTCTTCCTCGATCAAGCGGATATTTTCTTTTTCTTTCACTGATAAACCCTGGCGCGGGAATGTGATCTGATCGTCCAGGAGGCGAAATGTCCCGGATTGGGTTTCAGGAAACAAAAGGTAGCGAAAGAGCAGTGAAGAATGCGGGATCTTCAGGTGAAATTCCAAATGCGTCAGGGGGATGGCTCGGGTGCTTTTTTCCCGCTTGGCTTCCAGCCACTCCCTCATGGATTTGCGCAAGCGCGCCAAACTGTCCTGGGATGTGACCAGCAAAGGCAGGGTTTCGATGAGTTTCAATTCACCACGCAATTCAGATTGAACTAGGCGTTGCAACATTTCTGCATGTGAAATGGCATAGAAGTCCAGAATGAGCCCGGCTTCCAGAAAGCGGTCGACCTCAAGCAAAAGAAGAACGATTTGGCCGGGATCCGGATCGGGATGGGTTTGCAGGATATGAGCAATCTTGCGCAATTTGCGCTTGTTGTACTTGGACAATACCGGCAATAGAACGTCACCGGGGATATCGCGGTTACCCAGGCGCATAAACTGGTGGTGCCGCAGAAAGATCTGCTGTTTAAAATGCGCGGTATACAGCCCCGTATCTACACGAGTGAAGGTTGCCTGCAGGTTGCTGTTCCCCAGTGAAACCCTGCCCGTGAAATGAAGTTCTTCGTGCTTCAGGGCAACGAAATAGGCATTGAACTTCATGGCAGGAAAGGCCGTTGTGTGGGAACACTGAATCGTTGCTCAACATCCATGGGGAACAGGTGGGGTGAGTGAGGGGATTTGAACCCCCAACATTCGGTTCCACAGACCGATACTCTACCCTTGAGCTACACTCACCACTTACTCTGATTTTACCGCATGGCCGCTGGGATGTCAATACGGGACGCGGTTGACCCGGGGTAGCGGATGGGCTAAACTTAGATTGGATCGAGCCGATGGGCTGGGGTCAAATGGTGAGGAGGAAATCATGCGTTGTTTTTTGTCTTTGGGCTTGTTGTTGCTGGTCGTGATGCCGGCTACCGGTTTACAGGCGGAAGAGGGGATGTGGCCTCTCAGTGAAATTCACAAGTTGGATTTGGCTTCCCGGGGGTTGCTCATGGATCCGCTGGAACTGTATAACCCCGATGGGGTCAGCCTGATTGACGGTATCATCAACTTGAGCGGTTGCACCGCGTCCTTTATTTCAACGGATGGTCTGATCCTGACCAACTACCACTGCGCGTTTCGGGCGATTCAGTCCGCCACCAGTGCTGAAAACGACTTGTTTGAGAACGGATTCATGGCAGAAGACCGCTCCAAAGAACTGTCCGCTCCCGGCTACACCGTACGCATCATCGATTCCTATCGTGATGTGTCCAACCAAGTGTTGGCCGCGGTAAGCCCGGGTATGCCTTATGCGCGGCAAACCCGTGCAAGGGAAAAGCGCATGAAATCCATTGTTCAGAAAGCCGAAAAAGCCCATCCCGGCAAGCGTGCCTCCGTGGCCGAGATGTTTCCCGGCAAGACCTATGTGTTGTTTGTCTACACGGATCTGCGGGATATCCGGCTGGTATACGCTCC
The DNA here is from genome assembly GCA_011049425.1 of Candidatus Aminicenantes bacterium. Classification (NCBI taxonomy): domain Bacteria; phylum Candidatus Aminicenantota; species Candidatus Aminicenantota bacterium. Next base: position 29,065 of record DSBM01000125.1, on the reverse strand, counting down.
CCCCCGTTCCATCGGGGAATTCGGTGGCGAAGAAGACAACTGGATGTGGCCGCGCCATACCGGGGATTTCGCTTTGCTGCGTGCCTACACGGGGCCGGATGGTGAGCCGGCTGACCGGAGCGAAAACAACCGGCCTTATCATCCCGAAGCCTATCTTCATGTTAATCCCGATGGTGTCAGTGAAGGAGATTTCGTTTTCATTCCCGGATATCCCGGACGCACATACCGGCACCGCACATCTTATTTCCTGGAATTTGAAGAGAACCGCCGCATGCCCTGGGTGGTGACTCAATACCAGTGGATGATCAACGTTCTGGAAAAGATGAGTATGGAAGACCATGACGCGGCCATTCAACTGGCTCCCCGGCTCAAGGGACTCTGGAATGTGATGAAAAATTATCGCGGCAAGTTGAAAGGAATGCGGCAAGCGAAAATCACCGCCCAGCGGCGCAATCAGGAAGAAAAAATTCAGGCGTTTATTCTTTCCCAGCCGGAGTTGAAGGAAAAGTACGGATCGGTGTTGGATGAAATCCGCAAAGTATACGAACAGGATCAGCAGGATTGGAAAGCGCGCCTTGCCTGCTCCTACCTGCCCCGGGCCGCCTTTTTGCTGGGTACGGCCCACACTTTGTACGAGGCCGCTGTTGAACGTCGCAAACCCGACCTGCAACGTAAGTCCGCCTACATGGATCGCAATTTCACCCGCTTGAGCCAACGAATCCTGCGCGGTTACCGTGACTTCTATTTGCCTGCGGACCGGGCATTAACGCAACACATGCTGTCGCAGGTGCTGTCGGAGCCGGATTCAGCCTACGTTGAGCCCATCCGGGCGGCCCTGGGTGAAAAGGAATTGCCCCAATTCATCCAGTGGATTTTCCGGGACACGGAAATGGTTGAACGCGCTTGCGCGGAAAAGTGGTTGAAAGCAAAACCGGAGGATTTCCGGCGTTCCAAGGATCCCATGATCCGCTTGGCTCTGGCGCTGCACCCGGTACTGGATCGGATTGAAGAAGAGGGTAAAGCACGCAAGGGTCGTCTGGACGAGCAACTGGCTCGATTGGTTGAAGTCAAGCGCCGGTTCCTGGGGCGGGATTTCATTCCTGATGCCAACGGCACATTGCGACTGACCATGGGCCGCATCCGCGGCTACTCCCCGGCTGACGCGGTAAAGATGGCGCCTTTAACCACCTTGGGCGGCCTGGTGGAGAAGCATCGGGGTCAACCGCCTTTCATTGCGCCCGAGCGCTTGCGGCAATTGGTGGCCAAAAACCATGACGGCGGCTTTGCGGACCCCGTTCCGGGCCAGGTGCCGGTGGCCATGCTGTACGATTGTGATACCACGGGAGGCAACTCGGGCAGCCCGGTTCTGGATGCCCGGGGCAAGCTGGTGGGCTTGAATTTCGATCGCGTTTTCGAAGCCACCGTCAACGATTACGCGTGGAGTGACCGTTTCAGCCGCTCAATCGGAGTGGATATCCGTTTCATCCTATGGTTCCTGAGTGAGTATAGCGGGGCCCATCACCTAGTGCGCGAAATGGGAGTGGCTGTTTCGGCAAAGGAGGGATGATATGCGCTTGAGATGGCTGATTCCACTGGGCATCATCGTGTTTTTGCTGGGAGGTTTCCTGGCCGAACCCCTGATGAACGGGATCAACGCTATTGCCAAGTCTCAGGTTTTTTCCACGCGCAAATCATTGCGCACTGAGCTGGCAACCGTGAAAGAGTCCCGTGACGCGATCAGGGCCCGGCTGGAGGCAGAGCAGGAAGGGCTGACGCGGCTGGCCGCGGAACTCCAAGACCGGGATTTTCAGCGCTTGACCCGGGAAGCCTTGCTCGGCGCCGCGGATGAAGAAGGCGAAAACCGCGTGATGCTACGTCCCGCGGAATCGGAAATGCTGTTGCGCCCCGCGGACCGGGACAGTGCCGCCCTGGGGGCGGTACGCTCCCAGTTCAACCGCAAAATGGCCGATATGTTGGATGTATCGCGGCGCATTCTGGGCGATAAGGTCGCGCGACTGAACCTGGAGTTGAAAGAGATCAATACCGATCTTCAGGAACGCAACCTTTTGCTGAAAGAGAAACTGGATGAACTGGATGAATACCGCCAACGTCTGGATCAACAGAAGTCCTACATCGGAGAATTGGAAAACATACGCACCGATCTTCAGGCGGCGGTGACGGATTTGGAAACCAAGATCGAAGACGGCCAGCTGAGAGTGTCGTTCCAGGGAGATATCCTCTTCGCATCCGGCAGTCACAGCCTGCGTCCGCCCGGTCGGCGTCTTCTTGATTCGGTTTTTCCCGTTTTGCTGCAACAGGTGGATAAAGTCGATATCTTTGTGGCCGGCCACACCGATAATGTCCCCATTCGGCCCGATGCCCGTGACCGTTATGCATCCAATTGGGAATTGTCGACCTACCGGGCTATTGAGGTGGTGAAATATCTGACGGACAAAGGCATGAACCCCAGGCATTTGACCGCCGCTGGTTACGGGGAGTACAAGCCGGTAACGGATAATTCCACGGAAGCGGGGCGGCGCCGCAACCGGCGGGTGGAGTTGTTTTTGATTCCGCAAGTGATCCGCAGGGCACCAAACGCACGTAAGGGGGACGGTTCTTGAGTGCGCTAAGCAATTTGACATTTTGGCTTTATCGCCTATATAGGTATTCTTTTTGCGGGAGCGACTGAACTGAAATTTTGAGTGCCGTTGTTTTATATGCAGAATGTCAAATTGTCAAGAACCGTCCCCCTTCATCCACGTTCCCCTTCAAGCAGCAAACGCTTGATTTCAAGCGCGGCGGCGGCGGCGATACCATCGACTTTCCGGGCCTCCTCTTTGCTGAAGCGCCCCAGAACCCAGGATGTGACTGAGCCCCGGCCGGGTCGTGAAATGCCCAGCCGCAGTCGCAGAAAATCCCGGGTCCCCAGCGAATCGGTTATGGACCGCAGCCCGTTGTGCCCTCCCAGTCCCCCGCCTCTTTTGAGCGCGATGCGGCCGAAGTCCAATTCCAGGTCGTCGTGAACGACCAGTATTTCGTTTGGGGAAATTGCCAGGTATCCGGCCATGCGAGAAATACTGCGGCCGCTGAGGTTCATCAGGGTCATGGGCTTGAGCAGCCAGGTGGATCCCCCGGAAAAAGAATAGCGGCTGATTTCTCCCTGGAAGCGTTTTTTCCAGTCGTGGGGAGGCGGATCCAGGAACTCGGGCACTCTCCAGGCGAAATTATGCCGGGTGTTCCGGTATCCATCGCCTGGATTTCCCAAAAACACAACCAGTTTCAAATAGAAGGGCGGCGCGTTTTCAGGCGGATTCACTGCGCGATAATCGGGCCGCCGACCCTGCCGACCGCGGTAACAAAAGTCGGAGGAGGATCTTCAATGTGGATCCCCAGTTCATTAGATCCATGAGCCGAAAAGGTCTTCCTGATCCAGCGGATGGTCCCGGACAAATTGAATTCTTCGCCGTCGAGTTGGAGGCTGACGCGGATCTGTCGCCGGGTCGGCAAAGAAGGCAAAGCCACTTTGATGCCGTCTTCGCTGATATCCAGAAGCATCCCGGCCTTGTCGTCAACTTTGATCAGACTTCTTTTTTTTAGTCTTTTGTCTTTGCGCTTTTCCATGGCGGCTCACCCTATCCGGCTCTTGGATTTTGGATTCAGCATACGCTGATCTTTTTGAATTTTCAAGGGTTGTGGCGGCAGATTCGTGAGCAGGCCCGGGCCAAGGCGAGTCCACGGGCCCCCGGTATTCAAGCAGGTGGTGTCCATAGGCATTCAAACGGAAATGCAACCCCCGGCGCCGCAGATCAGCGGCGGATTGGATGACGCGGGTTCCGGTTACGAGGTCATGAAAATATAGATCTCTGTGGCTGGAAGCAGGGATCTGCAAGATGTCTGTCAGGTTATGACCCGGGTTCAAGTCTCCATCACGCAGGCTGCCTTCAGTGGATGCATAGCAGTTGTGGACCAGAACCAGCAAGGTTTCTCTTCCCCGTCCGCGGGAAAAGGCCAGAACATTTTCGTCGATTTCTCCATTATCGGTGCGAAAAGAAAACATCTCCAGGTCATCGGCTGCAGCAAAACGCCGGCGTTGCCGCATCAGGGGGAATACAAAGGCGTTATGGTGTTGATACAGGGGCTCATCCCGGTTTTCGCTGCTGCGGGGGGCGGCGAACTCCATGCCGTACTTCTCTTCCAGGCCTTCCACTTGGCCATGGGCGAACATGGGAAGCCCGGGGAGGGTCAACATCAAGGTACAGGCGGCAAAATACTTGTCTCCCCGGCCGAATTGTCTTGCCGTTGTTTCTTCATCCGGATTGCTTAAAAAATTAACGAAACGGGAGAGAACGGAAGGGTTTTCTTTCCAGATGGAAAGGATGTACTTGCGGAAATCCGCGTTTTCTTCGTTACGCAGCATGTGCATAAAGGTGCTGTTGTACACCCGGTGCATGCCCAGTCTGCGTACGAAATAGCTCTCCATCAGCCAGAACGCTTCCGCCAGGAGCAAAGTATCCGGAAATTCCATTGTCATGGTATCCACCACCCCGCGCCAGAATTCTTCCGGCATTTCGGCGTCAAAAGCGGCCTGATCCAGAGCCGACTCCGCCCGGGAAGGAATGGCACCTCCCTGCCCGCGGGCAGGGTACCAAAGGCGGCGAAAGTGTCGCCTGGTCAGCGTCATGGCGGCATCAAAGCGGATGATGGGCACCCGGCGGGCAACGCCGCGAATCTGGTCCATCACGATCCGCCGCACTTTTTCTTGAAGAAAATCCAACTGGGCCGTGTCGTTCCAGGGGATATGGGTGCCGTCATTGCCGTGGTACACATAGCGTTGCCGGCCTTTGCGGTCATGCATGCGAAACACCACCGCCGCATCGGAATGATCAAAGTAATGATCTTCAATGTGGATCGAAGTCTCCGCTTCGGGGCTGAGTTCAGGCCCATTGAACGAATATCCGGGATAGGGGCAGTCATTGCGCTGGATAAACAGTTCCGGGTGATTTCGGACCATGGGTGAATCCAAACCCATGTGGTTGGGAACCATGTCGGCCCCCAAACGAATGCCCACTCCGGCGGCGCGATGTGAAAGGTTTTCCAGGGCGTTGTCTCCTCCCAGTTCGGGCGCGACGTGGTAACGGTTGATCGCATAAGCTGAGGCCAGGGCTTCATGGTCGCCGCAGAGGCGCTTGATGCGCAGTGAAGCGGGGCTACGCTCCCACAGCCCCACCAGCCAGATACCCGTAAATCCCTGAGCCGCAAGGAGTTGCAACTCTTCATCGGGAATATCTGACAGGCTGTTGACCGGGCGCTGCCAGCGTACACTTAATTGGTGCAGCCATACATGGGCATGCTTGGCCACCAGCACGAGCTTCCTCATCCAATCGCTGTCATGACTGAAATAATCCGCTCCATCCATGGATTCATCCGCGCGGCGCCAGTAAGTGGCTTTCGGCGGCGGTGGAGGATGGGCGGGGGGTTTTTCTTCGGCCACCAAATCCAGCGCGCTGTTAACGCAATCAGCCAGGTCGGGCATCCAGGCTCCCCATTCACGTTTCAAGACCACCAGTTGCTCAAACAGGGAGTCCGGGGCGGCACGGACCGCTGCCGTTAACGCGTCAGGCAGAAAGGCAATCTTTTCCTCGCTTGAATCGGGAGTGGCACGCAGCAGAGACTCCAGTAGGGGCAGAACGGTGGAAAAAACTTTCTGCGCAAGCAGTTTTTCCACTGGAAACAGTGCTTTTACCCGATTCAGAGCCGGGTTGGCTGTTGCCAGATCGAGCAGCCAGAGTTCTTCGAGCATTTGTGATCTGCGTTGCAATCCATCCAGGTACTCGGCGGGCGAGGTGCGGTTGAAAAACACTCCTTCCGGTGGGAAATCCGTCGTAACCAGGCAAAGAATCTGATCCAATTGGGTCGGTCCCATTTTCCGGGCCAGGATGTTTACCGGCAAAACGGCTGAGCCCAGGCTGATGCGGATGATCCGGTGTTGGATCTGGTGGATCAGCGAGGCGGCCAGAAGTTCACCGGCCCCGAGTGGGGGCATCGCGGCTGCGGCAATTCGTGCGGCAAATCCGCGGGCGCAGGGAATTGATTTCAATACCAGATCTCCTTCGCTGGAGAGCCGGGAAGGATCGGGTTGGAGCTGCTCGCGGATTTTGCGGTGAAGGCGCATTTGTTGTTCACACTAGCCCATTGCCAAAGGGAAGTCAATCGCGATGCAAAAATTTGATTTTCCTTTTCCAGCCGGGGTATAATTCCGGAAAGGCGAATCGGATCTGCTGACATGCAACACAACGTACGCAAGATGGTGCTTGTTTTCACCGTCCTTTTGGTGGCCGGACTGTCCGGGTTGTTTCTGGCCATTGCCGAGTTCAATCGCAAGTACGAATCCCAGTTGGAATCCCTGGGAAAGATGCAGCAGCGCGTGCGCTCGCTGGAAAAAGAACTTGATTTGCGCAACAGACAGCTCAAGGATTACGAGATCACCCGCTACCGGGTGCAGGCTTTTGCGCGTCGTTATCCATTGTTTGATCGTATCGCCCAGGTGGTCTTCCAAAAAAGCCGTGAATACGGATTTCATCCCCGGTTGGTCATGGGCGTGATCCAGGTGGAGAGCGCTTTCAATCCCAAGGCGGTTTCCCATCGCGGTGCTTATGGGTTGATGCAGGTTAACCTGTCGGTTTGGAAAGATGAGTTAAAGATCGATCGTCGCCGCATTTTTGATGTTGAATACAACATCGACCTGGGCTTACAGATTCTGAAACAATATTCCCTGGTTGCCAAGGGCAATATCCAGCGGGCGTTGCATCTCTACAATAATGGTTACAAATACAACAATACCGGATATGTACTGCGGGTCAACTCCGTTCTTTTCGATTCCGACGTCAACCAACTGTCCCGGTTCAACCTGACGCAACCGTCGGGACAACCTTAGCCTGCGTTTCGCGACAATCCTTGCGAGAAATGCAGGCTGGTCCGGGGAAGCCCGGTTATTCGCCTGGGGCGTATTCGGTTTTCAAGATGACGTCCATGGGTTGGTGTTCGCCGCCTTCATGTTGAAAATCCACGCCGCTCACCCGGCTGCCGCTCTTTTCGAACAGGTCGATCTCCCAAAAGAAATCCGGCCACAATGTGGTACGGAAACGGTATACTGATGGCTTCAGGCGGCAGATGCGCCAGGCGGGGCCATGTTGGATGGGACTTCCGTAGGCGGTTAATTGCATACGCCCCTGGTCGCCGAAAAAGTGCAACATCAGGTCATTCAGGGGAATGATCACCCTTCTGGGCTGGGTGAAACGTGATCCGCCGTCCACTTCAATGCGCGTGGGTAGTTCCCGCCCCCGGCCGCCGGTCTGGCAGAACTGGGCCCCGCGCACTTCCCAGACGCCCCGGTCAACGGTGTTGATCTCCCAGTGATAATCGGGCCAGTTGGCATGGCGCAACTGGAAGATATAGGGACGCATGCGGCACTTGCGCCAGTCTTTGCCGTCCGAAATCACGTCCCCCTGGCTTTCAATGGTGAGCTTGTAGTTTTCCGGTTCGAAAACCAGTTGTGCCTGGTTCAGTCCAACCTCGAGTTTCTGGAGTTTGGGAAACGCCAGCAGGGTCAGGCCCAGAATGCTGTTGTCCAGGCGGGCATATTCTTTCAGTTTTCCTTCCGGGTCAGCCACCACGGCCATGTAATACTTGCCCGGAGGTACGTCAAAGGGAATGGTGATGGAGTCGGTAAAAGAAATCTTACGACTCTCGCCCGGATCCAGTTGCTTTAGCGTAACCCGTCCCAGGCGCAAGGGCGCGTCCGGTGAGAAAACCGTGACACTGGGAATGGGGGTTGGCGGCAACTGGCTCTGGGCGGAAAGCAGCAATTCCACCTGAACTTCCTCAGCAGGGGAGGCGCCTTTGTTTTTTACCGACACTTCAATCTCATCAGTTATGTCCTGGCCGTTCTGAATGTGAATGGGGAATTTCATCTCCACGGCCAGGTCGGGGACTTCCGAGAATGTCAGGTGGTAAAAACGCAAGTAGTTCAATTCCTTCTGCTGGTAGCGTTTGTCTGCGTCCCGGATCACGAAACGGCCGTCCGGGATTTTAATGTCCTTGGTAACCAGTTGCAGCAGGTAACCCGATTCACCTGGGTTGCTCTGGACATTTTCCAGGATTTTTCGGTAGTCATTTTCTTTGAATTCCACCAGGAGCCACTGGTCATTTACCACGCGGAAAGTCCACTTGATTTCTCCGTTTTTCACTTTTCCCAGCCGCGCAACGGTTTCGCCGTCCGTGTTGATGATCTCCAGATCACCGGCGGCATCCTGGAGTTCGTCCAACCGGATCATCTCGTACAGGTTGTCCAGGCTTAAGAGCAGATGGTTGCCCGACTCCTGATTCAGTACAGGTTCCTTGATTTTAAGGAAACGTGCCGTCGATTGCTGTTGTCCCGCGTACAGCAGGACCGCGGACAGGATTGCGATAACCGGTACACTTTTCTTGCCTGTCATGCCGACCTCCCGATCTGAGCAGTTGATATCATTTCGAAAGCATAAGGTTTCATTATACATTATGGTATAAACGCCCTTATTTTTCAGGCGTTTGTCCCAGCGAATCGTTGGGGCGTTTGATTCCGTCCATTCGTGGGGTACAATCCTTTCGGAGATACCGTGATCGATACATTCAGCTACTCCGCCATTGCCACGTTCAACAATTGCCCGATGGCTTTCCGTTTCCGTTACCTGGAGAAGCGCCCTGAGGCTTTTGTTACGGTGGAAACCCACATGGGCCGGGTGATGCACGGGGTCCTCTTTCAGGCGTATGCGGCCACAGATGGGCCCGCCTCCGTTCCGGCAGCCGTATTGGAGGCAAAATACCGTGAGTTGTGGGAGCAAGCGGATCTCCAGCGCCTGCATATTGTCCGGCAAGAGGTATCTCTGCATGAGTATTTCCAGGCCGGCCACGACATGCTGCTTGCCTATCAGAGACGGGTCATGGGCAATGACCGGCGTTTCAGCCTGGGGCTGGAAAAAAACTTTCAGTTGCATCTTTCTCCAGATATCGCTTTCCGCGGTGTGGTGGACCGCATTGCCCGCCAGGAGAATGGTTGTCTGCGCGTGATCGATTACAAGACCGGCCGTACCGGCGATCCCTTCGACTCCCTGCAATTGCCTGCGTACGCACTGTTTGCTTTGACGCTGACCACGGATGAAGCCGTGGAATTGTGTTTCGAGGACCTGCGTGAACAAGTGACAAAAACGACTTTGTTTTTTCGCGCCCAGGCGGATAACACAAAACAACAGTTGGTGGAGGCCATAGATGTGATCCGGCAGGCAAAGGAATTTCCGCCCCGGCCTTCGGCCTTGTGTCGCTGGTGCGGCTACAGTCCGGATTGCCCGGCAGTCGCCGGTCCGTCACTCGCTGTCGGGGTATCGGAACCGGCCGGCGACTTGTGCGACAGCTGTCCGGAATGCGGCGCACCACTGGTACGCCGCAAGGGCCGGTACGGAGAGTTTTTGGGTTGCACGGCATTTCCCGGCTGCCGTTTTACTTTGGACTTGAGTGTCAACGAGGCGCAAATGCCCGCGGAGATGGTCTGTCCCGAGTGCGGAAGTCCCTTGCGTGAGCGCAAGGGCCGCTACGGACGTTTTCTGGGCTGTTCGCGATATCCCGCGTGCCGATTTTCCCGCGATGTTTCCACGAAAGACAAAAAGGCCTGACCGTTCTCTTCTATATTGAATGGATTAAAACGGATGAATGACATGTTGCAGACCGTGGGGATACGCGTAAGCGGACGCAAGCGATTTTAAAAGCAGTGCCGTTCTCTTGTCTGATTGTTTGTTTAAACTCCGGACCCGCTGATACCAGAGGGTCTTCGCCGCCGGTGGTTGACTTGGACCATGTAGTTCAGTATACTGAAAAGACTCTGACGGGAAAGTTGTAAATTCTAATTCCAACTAGAGGAGGAAAATATGCGCAAAGCCCTTATTATGGGTGCGGCTGGACGGGATTTTCACAATTTCAACACGTTTTTCCGCCATCGCAAGGATATCGAGGTAGTGGCCTTTACCGCCACGCAGATTCCAGGGATCGATGACAAAAAGTATCCGGCTGAGCTGGCGGGAAAGGAACAATATCCAAACGGCATTCCCATCCATCCTGAGACTGAACTGGAAAACCTGATCCGTGATCACGGTATTCAGGACGTGTATTTCTCATACAGCGACCTGCCCTACGAGTATGTGATGAGTCGTTCCGCCCAGGTAAATATGACGGGCGCCAATTTCATCTTGCTCGGTCCCGGTGAAACCATGGTAAAGAGTTCCAAGCCCGTGGTTTCGATCTGTGCCGTTCGAACCGGTTGCGGCAAGAGCCAGACAACCCGCCGGGTATCCGCGGTGCTCCAGGAGATGGGGCTGAAAGTGGCGGCTATCCGTCACCCCATGCCTTATGGCGACCTGGTTAAACAGCGGGTGCAGCGTTTTGCTTCGCTTGAAGATTTAAAAAAGCACGAGTGTACAATTGAAGAGATGGAAGAATACGAGCCCCATATCGCCAGTGGTACGGTGATATATGCCGGCGTCGATTATGAAGCCATCTTGCGCGAAGCGGAAAAAGAAGCAGACATCATATTGTGGGACGGCGGCAACAACGATTTCCCTTTCTACCATTCAGACCTGGAGATTGTGGTGGTGGATCCCCATCGTCCCGGTCACGAAGTTTCTTATTATCCGGGCGAAGTCAACCTGCGTCGCGCCGACGTGATTGTCATCAACAAGATTGATACCGCTGATCTGGATGGTATCCTTGAGGTTCGCGAAAATATCCGCGAGTTCAATCCCGGTGCGGTTGTCGTGGACGCTGCTTCCCCGGTTTTCGTTGATGATTCCGAAAAGATCCGCGGCAAGCGGGTCCTGGTTGTGGAAGACGGGCCTACCCTGACCCATGGCGAGATGACCTATGGTGCGGGAGTCGTGGCTGCATACAAATTCGGAGCTGAGGAGTTGGTGAATCCGCGTCCGTTTGCGGTCGGCGAGATCGAAAAAACCTACGCCAAATATCCGGAAATCGGCGAAGAACTGCTGCCGGCCATGGGATACGGTGACAAGCAGATAAAGGATCTGGAGGCCACGATCAATGCCGTGGACTGTGATCTGGTGATCATCGGCACACCCATTGATCTGGGACGGGTCATCACCATCAATAAACCCATGGTTCGAGTTACATACGAGCTGGATGAGATCGGCAAGCCCACACTTGCAGACATTCTGCAAAAAAAATTTCGGAAATAGGAGCGCGGTTAATTAACGGTCTGCCGGGTAATGTTTCGGCAGGCCGTTCCGCACGGTGATGAAAAAACGAACAGCGCTTGTAGCATTCGGCGGCAACGCCATGTTGCCCGCGGGCAGCCGGGGAACCGCCAGCGAACAATACCGCAATGCCCGTAACGCAGCCGCCCTGATGGCGGAAATCGTGCGCAAAGGGTACGAGTTGGTGATCGTTCACGGCAACGGACCACAGGTGGGCAACATTCTGTTGCAGATGGAAGCCGGGGCCAATATTACTCCGCCCATGCCCATTGATATCTGTGATGCCATGACTGAGGGCAGTATGGGGTACTTGCTGGAGCGGGCATTGATCAACGAGCTGCGCAAACGATCGATCGACAAAGAAGTGGTTACGATGCTGACCCAGGTGGTGGTGGATCGCAATGATCCCGCCTTTTCCCGTCCCACCAAACCCATCGGTCCGTTTTACCCGGATTTTCGCGCTCGGCAGTTGAGAAGAGAAAATCGTTGGGAGATGGTGGAAGATGCCGGAAGGGGTTTCAGGCGCGTTGTGCCTTCGCCGCATCCCATCGATATCGTTCCCAAACGCGCCATTCGTACCCTGCTTGACAACGGCGTCATCGTCATCAGCGCCGGCGGGGGCGGTATTCCGGTTCATATCAACGGCTCGGGCTATCTGGAGGGAGTGGAAGCGGTAATCGACAAAGATTTCGCCGCTTCTTTGATCGCTCGAGAAGAAGGGGTTGACCTTTTCGTGATCCTTACCGGCGTGGACCGTGTGTATGAAAATTTCGGAACTCCGGAAGCCAAGCCGGTACGTGTCATGAGCCTGTCCCGGGCCCGGGCCATGCTGGAGGCCGGGCAATTCCCGGCCGGCTCAATGGCGCCCAAGATCAAGGCCGCCATGGAGTACATTGAGGCGGGAGGCCGGGAAGTGTTGATCACTTCAGCAGAGAAACTGAAAGCGGCAATGATCGGGAGGTCCGGCACACGTATCGTGGCTGGAGGGGAGTCATGAAACCAGTTCATTGCGATACAAGGAGAGAATGGTGGAAGTCAACCTGAATATTGAAGATCCAGATGTTGAGGTGATCCGCTCCTATTTAAAGGGCAAGGAAATCCCTCAGGAACTGGATGAACTGGTATACCACCTGGCGCTGGTTAAAACCAGGCATTTGCGCAAAAATCGGGTCAAGATCTTCGATCCCGGTTGTGAATACCGGGAAGGCGACCTGATCTTTAAAGAATACTCCGGCAAACTGCCGACCGGGGCCAAGCGTTTCATTGAAATGGATCACGGCGTTGTGTTAAAGGTGGTGGAAGTGCGCCAGAACCTGGGGCGCCATGAGATACGGCTGGAATACGACGGTACTTCGGATTTTCTCGGGTACACCCAATACCTGGAACGACAGAAAATCGATTTGCTGTTGCCGCATAAGCAGGCTCGCCCCATTTGCAAAACCCGGTATCTGGAAGAAGAGCAAGACCCGCGTCTCAAGCAGCAACCCCTGGTGGAACGTGATTTCAATCGCTTGCGCAAAAAAGTGGTCAGCGCGTTGAGCCGCATCCAGGGAGTGGCCTTTATCTCGGAGAGATTGTTGCTTGAGGAGAACCTGAAGAAAATCGACGACAGCGTATTCAGCCATATTCGTGAATTTCTTCGTGAAAACAAAAAATCGGAAAGTACGGAGTTTCTGGTGGAGAATTTTGTCAAAATCAAACCCAAAGACCCCGCTTTTTCCGCCTATTGTTTTGCCTTGAATTTCCGCATGATGCGGGATTTCAAGATCGATTTTCATCAGACCAGCATGACGGGTTGGGGACGCTGGAACTTGATTTCCGTTATCTACCATTTGCGCAAAGATTCTTTAATCAGCTTGTTTAATCCTTTGGAAAAAGAGGTTCACCTGCCCAACCGCAAGGGATTGACGTTGTTACGGCGAAAATTGAATGCGGAGTTGTTTCCGGAACCCAACCGTTTTTACCTGACCCAGCGTGAAGTGGCTTCAGGGGCGTTGCGTGTCAAGCCCGGGACGTTTCAATTTGGGGAATCGATTGAACTCACGGCCCATGAAGTCGGCACCAAAAAGGAACTCACTCTCTATTACTATCCGGATGACCAGTTGATCATGGGGTTCAAGGATTACTTTGAGGGCATTCGCGCCCTTCAGGCCCTGAGTCTGACCCTGGAGCAGGTTGGCGAAGATCGTTTTCAGTTCGAGGTGCGAACCACCAAGAAAGGTACGGTCTCTGATCGCGTGGAGTACGATCCGGATAAAGGCACGTTCCGGGTTACGGAAGAAAAAGTGGCTTCGCCGGTGTTTGCCAACAAAACCATGTTCCTGGAATCAGAGGTGTTTCGCATTGTGCACGAACATATCGAAGATTTCCGCGAAGCCGATTCCATGAACGACTTGGTGCAGCGGGTCTTCCTGGTATTCGGTCTCCGTGAACGCAATTACGAGATCCACACCCTGCGTTTGTACCATGTTTTGGATCTCATCTATCCGGTATGTCTCCGTACCGTGGAAGACATCCTGCTGGCCAATCCGGAATTTGTCTCTTCTGAGAAGGTCCCCGGTGTTTTCTACCTGGATTCTGATTCCATTGGTCAGCCCGAAACAGAGGAACGTGAACGCCTGTTGGAGGTTCATGAAATTGAAGAGAAGGCGGAAGTGGAGGTCGAAGCAGAGGTGGTTTCGGCCGCTGATACGCAAGCCGGGGAAGAGAGCAGCCGCGAAGAAGAGATCCGTTTGTTGCGTGAAGAACGGCGTCGCCGCCGCGAAGAAGAGATGCGCATAAAAGAAGAGCGCATGCGTCGCATCCGCATCGAGAAACTGGGAGAACGGCTGCAGGCTGTTGAAGTGCCGCCCGTGGTTGCCGAACCAAAGGAGGCGGAGGCGGAAACGACTCGTCGCCGGCGTCGCACTGAAGAAGAGGAGAAAACACCCAAGCCCAAAAAGCGAGTGGAAAAGGCACCGGTTCCTGAAGAGGAAACCCTGGACATGGATGAGATCGAAGAGGAAATCCAACTGGAAAAGCTCAAGGAAGAAGTGCTTGAGAAAAAGCCGGTTGAGGTTCCCAAGGAAAAGAAAGAGGTCGCGTACCAGGACGATGGCGGTTTCGGCGGTATTCTGGCTTCCAAACTGGATGACTTGTCGGAAAAAGAAAAAAAGCAAACAAAAAAGCCGGATAAAAAGAAGGGCGGGACCAAAAAGTGAAATTGTTGACCGCCCAATGGATGCGGGAAATCGATTCCCGGGCCATTGAAAAGATCGGTATCCCCTCCCTGGTTTTGATGGAGAACGCTTCCCGGGGAGCGGCGCGCTGGTTCCGGGAGTGTTTCCCGGCTGCACGCTTCAGCCATGCTGTGGTCTTGGCGGGAAGGGGCAACAACGGCGGAGACGGAATGGCCGTGGCCCGGATCCTGGCGGATTGGAATGTCTCCACGGTTGTTTGCCTCATGGCGGAACCAACTGCATTGCGTGCCGATTCAGCGCGGCAATACGCATTAATGACATCCCTGGGTATACCGGTACACATATTGCCGGGAAAGGAAGCGTTGTCGCGGTTGTTTGCGCAAATGCCCCGGGAACGGACTTTTATAGTGGACGCCTTGCTGGGCATCGGTATCGATCGCCCGGTTATCGAGGGTCCACTGGCGCAGGCGATCCAGGCAATCAATGCCTCGGGTTTACCCGTTGCCGCAGTGGATGTTCCCTCCGGTCTATGCGAAAGTGTGCTTCCCGGGAAAGGACTCTGCGTGCATGCCGCATGTACGGCTACTTTTCATGCCTTGAAAGTGGCGCACCTTTATCCGGATGGAAATTCCCAATGCGGGCGCATCCGCGTAGTGGATATCGGGATTCCCACCATGGCTGAAGCGGGAGTGGGGGATTCGTTAATGATCACGACGCCGGAGTTGGCTTATCCCTTGGCGGCGCCGCGCACACCCGGGGCCCACAAGAAAGATTTCGGGCATGTGCTTTCGATTGCCGGTTCAGTAGACAAACCCGGTGCCGGATTTCTCTGCGCGTATGCGGCCCTGCGCGGAGGCGCGGGGCTGAGCACCCTTGCCTTGCCCCAGAACAGTCCGTCGGCAGCACTTCGGAATCCGGAAATCATGACCCTCTACTGGCGGCAAGCCGATGACCTGGCGGCCGTGCTGCAAGGCTTCGATGCCATCGCTGTCGGTCCCGGGCTGGGAGTGGATAACCCGATTCCGGAAATGCTGAACCGCTTGTTGAGCGTGTCAAAAGTGCCCTTGATCCTGGATGCGGATGCCTTGAATGCATTGGCCGGGAACCTGCCGCGTTTGCGCGATGCATCCGCTCCGGTGGTGATCACTCCCCATCCCGGAGAGTTCTCACGCTTGACCGGTTGGCCGGCCGAAAAAATTCTGGCGGACCGTTGGCGGGCGGCCCGTGCAGTGGCCATGGAAAACAAGATTGTCGTGGTTTTGAAAGGTCATCACACGGTGGTGGCTTCACCCCAGGGTCGTGTGTGGGTGAACGCAACCGGTAATCCCGGAATGGCTACTGCCGGGAGCGGGGACGTATTAACCGGATTCATTGCGGCCCAGGTGGCCCGGGCGCGCAGTCATTGCCCGTTGGACGAGATTTGCGCCGCCGCGGTTTACCTTCACGGAAAGGCCGGAGACCTGGCCGCCGCACGCATGGGAGAGATCGGCATGACGGCGGGTGACCTGCTGGATGAATTGCCCGCGGCCATTAAGGGAATTCATGATGATCCGGGGCCTTTCACGATCGAGCGCTGAAACCCGGCTCTGGGGGAACGCCCTGGGCGGAGTCCTGATCGGCAAAGAGCTGATCCTGGTTCATGGCGGACTGGGCGTTGGCAAGACTCGTTTTGTCCAGGGCCTGTACGCCGGGCTGGGAGGAGATCCGGGCGACATCGTCAGCCCGACTTTTTCCTTGATGAATGTTCACGATCTTGCCGACGGATTGCGGTTGCTCCATTACGACCTGTACCGCTTGGAAGCGGTTGCGGGCGGACGCATGCCGGAAATCGACGATGAACTCGGGGAAGCAATCCAGGTAGTGGAATGGGCCCAATACCTGGGACCTCGCTACCAGAAATTACCCGATGCCGTCACCGTTATCCTGGAATTTGCAGGCGAAGAGAACGGGCAGCGAAATATCTTTATTCAATGGCGCAACTTGAATGCCGCCGGCCTGGCAAAAGAAATGAAACGACTGGGACTTGACGTCCATTCCGGCTGAATCACCAGAGAAAGAAATGGATCCCCGCGTTGATTGACAGTCCGCGCATGTCCAGATCTTCGAAGCCTTCGAACAACTCACCCAACTCGGCCTTGAGATAAAGGTATCGGGCTTCCAGGGAGATGCCTGAATTGCGCCCAAGCCGCAGAACCATACCGGCTTTACCGGTGAATCCGGGACTGAATTTCGACGCGTCGGCATACCCTTCGTAGACGCTGTAATCCTGGTTGTCGATAAAATTCCCCCATTGCTCGTATTTCCAGGCGTATAGACCGCCGCCGAGAGCAAGGAAGGGGTAAAGGGCACGACGGCGCCCGATGGGGTAGAGTTTGACGGTGGCTTCCAGGGAGGTGATTCTCAACGAAACATTCTGGGGAATCAGAGAGCCGTCACTAAACTCAAAGTCACGGTAGTAGCTCCGCTTTTCCTTCTTGTAGATTCCCCCTTCAAAAGAGAGTGAGAACCGTTCGCTCATGAGCCATTCGTATTCCAGTCCGTAATACAGGTCCACCATATCCGCTTTTTCGAACTCCAGGTTGGCCCGGTTGATATCCCAGAGATCCGATTCCATGAAGGGGATAAACACCCCGGCTTTCAGGTTCAGGCTTTGGGCCGACAATCCCATTGAAGCGGCCAACAACACACTCAGCCAAACAATCATTATGCGTTTCATGAGTACCTCCACTGCTTCATTAACAGCAAAAATGTTGCCAATCCCTGCCGGTCCTCAGGGCCGTTATTTGCTTCATCTGTGGACAATTTTGCGGCTCGGTCCGGGACGCTTTTCATTGCAGGGCATCGCGCAGTTTGGACCTGGATGGCAGGGAATGAAAGCGCGCAATTTCAGTCCCGTTGCGAAAAATGATCAGGGTGGGAACACTGAGTACCATGTATCGAGCTGCCAGTTCCGGCACTTGTGATACGTTGATCTCATAGGTCTGGATGTCCTGAAGGGAAAGTTCATCAATCACACTTTCAAGCAGGGCCGGCACTTTGCGGCAGGGAGCACATCCGGGAGAACTGAAATCAAAAACAACGGTTTCGGCCGTCGAAAGCGCAGTATCATGGGTGTCGGCAGTCAGCGGTTTCATAGGCTCTTCTCCAGAAGGGATTCAATGGTGCGGCGCAACGAATCCGGATGCCCCGCGCCAACGGTAATGGTTGCGATACGGCCCGTGCGATCGATCACCACCAGGGTGGGGATGCCGGAGATCTTGTATGTATCAAAACTCTGGCCTTCCCGGGATACGGCCACCGGGTAATTGATGTCATTGCGGCCAACGAAATCAGTGATCAATCGAAGTTCTTCATCCGCTTCCACCCGTCCCCGGTCCTGGATGTCGTCTTTATAGTAACCGTGCAGGCGTGTCAATCCGATGATTTCCAATCCTTCTTTTTTGAGGTCTTTGTACATGCGGATCATATCGGGGATGACCATGCGGCAGGGTTTGCACCAGGGGGCCCAGAAATCGATCAACACCACTTTGCCTTTCAACCCCTCCAATGTCAGCGGACGCTGGTTGATCCAGTGCTCAGCTACCAGACGGGGTGACGGCTGGCCAAGCATTTCCATGCGTTGACTCTCGCTTTCCAGGGAGGCGCGCATCGCGGGGTCCCTGGCACTCTCAATCGCCTTTTTCAGCCATTCACGTGCGCTGTCGAAGCGGCTCTCCATCTGCTCCAGCCGGGAGAGTTGCGCGTATACGTTGGCACGAAACAGGGAAAAGTGGGCAGGCATGTCGGAAGATTCCACGAATTTGCGGGCGAAGTCGCGCTGAACATCGGCACTATCCGCAACCATGGCGAAATAGAGCCAGATATTATGGCGGTCGGTGGGGTCGGTGATGTCGCTTTTGAGGGAACGAAACATCTTTAGGGCATCATGCTGCCGTTGTGCGGCCATATGGGCCAGCACCTGGACCGTAATGGCTTCCGGCGGTGTTTTGCTGCGGTTCAATAACGGCTTTAACAGGGACTCCGCACTGGAAATTCGTTGCAGATTGACCAAGACACGGGCCCGCAGAATCACTGCGGCGTCGGACTTCGGGTCGTCGGGCATATCGTTGAGCAATTCATCCAAGCGACGGTTGCGGGTTTTTTGCAACTTTAAGTAGGCTTCCCGGTCCGTCACTTGGGTGAGGCCGGAGTTGTACTCCTGCTGAATCCGGGAAAAGGTGGAATGAAAACGTGCCAGGTCGGCATTGGTATTGGGGCATCCCACGGTTGCAAGCAAGAGAACGAGGCAGGTCAAGGTTATGGAAACTCGAGTTGTCATATTCGCATCTCCAAGTAATTAAATTATAACTTTAATGGTATCATACCCTGCCGCGCGACGCAATTGTTGCAGCGGCCTGGCCGCTGACGCCGGCAGTGAAAATTACAGTCGGATGTTTAAACATGCGGGAAGGCATTCGAACCGTGCCGGCAAGGTTCCGCCGGGTTCACCGTCGAATTCAAGGCCCACGGTTTCATTGTTTGTGTGCACTTCAATGGATCTCGCTCTTAAAACGCGAACTTCGGGACGTTTTTGAATGGTTCCGGTATATAAACTGAGTGAACGACGGATAATGGCCAGGGGCTTCATGTCGTCTACCAGCACGAGATCGAAACAACCGTCATCCGCCCGCGCGTCCGGCGCAATAATCATGCCGCCGCCGAAAACACTGCCGTTGGCCACGGCACCGATCAGGAAACGCCCTTCCAAGCGGACTCCCTCGTCTGTCTCGATGCGGATACAAGGGCTGGAATAGTTGCGGATCGTGGACAACAGGCCGGAGTAATACGTCCATCGGCCCGGTTTGCGAACCGGGACGTTTGTCAAGCGCCGGACCACTTCCGCGCCGATTCCGAAGTCGGCGACGTTGACAAAATACCGCGGCGCGGGCGCATCCGCTCCCAGGTATTCGATTCGTCCGGCATCGATGCGCCTGGGCAGAGCCGTTTTAATGCGCTGCAGTGAAGCCCTCAGGTCACGGGGAATTTTCAGGCCGCGGATAAAGTCGGATCCGGTTCCGGAAGGAATCATGCCCAGGGAGGCGTCTCCGTTGATGGCGCAGTGTTGGTTTTCCGCAAAAAATCCATTCGCGATTTCGTTGAGCGTGCCGTCTCCGCCGACGCCGATAATGAGATCAAATCCGTCACGCAGCAATTCGCGCACGATTTCGGTGGCTTGAAGGGGGCGCTCGGTAAAGACGTATTTGAATTCACGATAGTATTGCCGCACCGCTTCACGGATGGTTTTCCAACGCTCAGCGGTTCGGCCCCGGGCGGAAAAGGGGTTGACCACCAGGTGGACACGGCAGGTTTCAGTCATGATGTTCCCCGCTGGGGAGCCCGGAATCTTTCTGTTTTCGCGGTGACCAGGCCCAACGGGCGATCAATCCGCCCAGGATCCCCACCAGACCGGACAAACCGACGGACATGAGCAATACGATCCCCAGCATACCTCGGAAATCATCGCTGGTGACCCACGGATCCACCTCTGCTCCGAAATTGGGCAGGATTTTTTCGATCAGCATCAGCATGCGGTTGAATCCCTCGGGGGAAATTGTATGCAGGGCCATGTACGTAACCAGTGCGAAAATCACGCCACCCAAAAGCCCGCTCAATCCTCCGCACAGGGCGGCTTCCGTTAAAGTGGCTTTCTGGTTGCGGCGTTGAAAAACCCAAACTCCGATGGCGCCGCCGATTGCCATCCAGAACATAAAGAAAAGGTTCAGAAGGTTGACAAGCGGGATCAGGGATATCACACCTGCGCTAGCGGCCCCGATCAGAATCCCATAGGTGAGTTGTGCGGACCGGGTTGTCGCTTTCACTTCAATCTCTCCACTTTGCCCACGTTCCGGGGCGGGGGCGTATTCGTAATCAGGATTCTTCCCTGAGATGTGATCACCTTGTACAGGGGAGAAGGTACATTTGCACCCCCGGTGAAAGTGCGGCCCATGAGGCGCATTACCCGGCGCACGTACTGCTGGGTTTCCTTGAATGGGGGGATGCCGTTGTATTTGCGAACCGCTTCTTCGCCGGCGTTGTAGGCGGCCAGAATCAGGGCCAGGTCACCGTTGAAACGATCATTCAAGTACTTCAAGTGACGGATGCCGGCTTCCAGGTTTTCATTGATATTGAAACGATTTTTGACGCCATACAGTTTGGCTGTATCCGGCATGAGCTGCATGATGCCGACAGCTCCCTTGGGCGAAACCGCGTAGGGATTGAGCGCGCTTTCAGCCCGCGCCACAGCGTAAACAAGGGATTCTTCCATGCTGTGCCGGGTTGCCAACTCGCGGATCTTGAGGGACAATTCCCGGCTGGCTGAGGGGATGGAAATACCACGGTTCTGAACGGATACGGATCGGGCCGGCCTGCGCAATGCGTTGCGAATCTCGATTTGTCCCCGCGGCTTGCGTTGAATTTTCACTTCATCCTGGGTATGCGCGGTCAAAGGCAACAGCAGGAGCAATACCCCCATGAATTTCATGGCAGCCGGCTCCTGAGAATCTCTATCACACGTGAACGCAAGAGAGAAAAATCGGTGATCAACCGCCCGCCGGCCTGGGCGAAATCGGGCCGCCCGCCGCCGCTGCCTTCCACCAGTTCCGCGATCTGTTTGACCAGTTGCGAAGCATTAAAGGTTGAAGCCAATTCGTCGGCCACTGAAACCGTGATGGCGGATTTGCCGTTGGTGTTGGCGAACAGCACGGCCAATCCCTTGAGTTGCTTTTTTAATTCGTCCGCCAATGTACTGAGTTGCTTGCGATCCAGATCGCCGAAAAACTCCACCACAGCCGCGGTTTCACCGATGGGCTCGGCTCTGTCCATGACTGTTTTCAAATCCGGTTGTCTTTGCCGCCGTTGCAGAGCCTCCAGGCGCCGCTCCAACTCCCGGGTATTTTGTTCCAGTTGAACCAGGTATTGGGGGAGTGTCTCCGCGGGTTGACTGAAATGTTGCTGCAACGTGTGCAAACAATGCAAGCGCTGCTGAATATGGGCGAATGCGGGGGCGCCGCCCAGGGCCTCGATGCGCCGGATTCCCGCGGAAATTGAGGATTCGGAAAGGATCTTGAACACACCGATTTCACCGGTGGCATCCAGGTGAGTGCCGCCGCACAGTTCGGTGGAAAAGTCATCCATCTGGATGACGCGCACGATGTCGGAATATTTTTCTTCAAAAAACGCAATGGCGCCCCGGGAAACCGCCACATCGTATTCCTCCGTGGTGGCGTTGATCAAGACATTGCGGCGGACCTTCTCATTTACCAGGTTCTCTACGGACTGGATTTCCTTGTCCGTCAAGGCTTGAAAATGGGTGAAATCAAAGCGCAGCTTGTCCGGACCCACGTACGAGCCGGATTGCTTGACATGCAGTCCCAGCACTTCCCGCAGTGCGGAGTGCAACAGGTGCGTAGCCGTATGATGGACCGCCGTATCGCGGCGGTGCGTTGCGTCGATTTCCAACCTGGCCCGGTCTTTCGAGGCAATGCGACCACGGCGCAGGCGGATGTAATGCAAAAAAGCCCCGCTTTCGCTCTTGCGCGTGTCCGTTACCTGGAAAAAAGCGCTGTCCGTGTGTCCTTTGCCCCGGTCGCCCACCTGTCCCCCGGATTCCGCGTAAAAAGGCGTGCGGTCAAAAATGAGGATCACCTCTTTTTCACTGTCTCCACTTTCCACGGACTTGACTGGTTTTCCATCCACCAATACGGCAATGACCGTTGCCGCATCTTCGATAACCTTGTATCCCGTAAAACGAGTGGTCCATGTGCCGGCACCTTCCAGAACGGGCGCGGAAACGGAATCACGCCGGCGTGTCCTCGATTGTTCCCGTTGCTGGTTCAAAGCCGCCTGAAAGCCTTCATGGTCGATCTCTACGTTTTTTTCCCGCGCCAGGTCAGCAGCGAAATCCAGGGGAAAGCCATAGGTATCGGATAACGTGAACAATTCGTTTCCGGGAATGATGGGGCGGCTGGATTCGCGGGCCCGGTCCAGGAGTTCGTCGAAACGTCTCAATCCCCGGGCCAGCGTGTGCGCGAAACGTTCTTCTTCATTCAGGATCACCCGCGAGATAAAATCAGCGGAAAATTCGAGTTCAGGATAACAAGGCGCCATGATTTCGACCACCGTGTGGCAGAGGCGGTGGAGGAACGGCGCCTCTTGTCCGAGGGCGCGGCCATGTCTGGCGGCCCGCCTCAGAATGCGGCGCAGAACGTATCCGCGGCCGTCATTGGAGGGCAACACACCGTCGGCAATGAGAAAAGTCAAAGCACGGATATGATCGGCCACCACGTTCAGGGGAACCTCTGATTCCGCTTTGGCGGTATCCGTGCCGGTGAGTTCAGCCGCAGTGTTGATAATGGGGAGAAACAGATCGGTGGCGTAGTTGCCCGAAACTTTCTGCAGCAACGCGGCCAGGCGTTCCAATCCCATGCCCGTATCGATCGAAGGCGCGGGCAGCGGGGTTAAAACTCCCGATTCATCGCGGATGAACTGCATGAACACCAGGTTCCAGATTTCAACGAAACGCGAAGGGTTGGCCACGAAATCGGCTTTTCCGAAATGCTCACCGCGGTCGAAATGGATTTCGGAACAGGGTCCGCAGGGGCCGGTGTCTCCCATTTGCCAGAAATTGTCTGCCTCGTCCATGCGCGCGATGCGGGCTTCCGGTACTCCGATCCGTTCCCGCCAGATGCGGAAAGCCTCGTCATCTTCCCGGAAAACGGAAACCCACAACTGCTCCGGTGAGAACCCATAATTCCGGGTCAGCAGGGTCCAGGCATATTCAATGGCGGCTTCCTTAAAGTAATTTCCGAAAGAGAAGTTTCCCAGCATCTCAAAAAAGGTATGGTGAAATGCGGTGCGGCCGACCTCGTCGAAATCGTTGTGTTTTCCCGATACCCGCATGCACTTTTGAATGCTGGCGGCCCGGTTGTATTCCCGTGTTTCCTGCTGCAGGAACACGCCTTTGAACTGATTCATGCCGGCGTTGGTAAACAACAGCGTGCGATCGCGAGCCGGCACCAGCGGGGCGGATAACACGCGGCGGTGTCCGTGGCCTTCAAAGAAAGCCAGGAACCGTTCACGGATCTCTAGGTGGTTCATATGTCATCGATGTTGAGCAGGTTGTGATCCCGGGGCCCGTCTGACTCAGCGTTTTCGTCTCCAGTGTCGGCGATATCGGATATGCGCTTTTCCATCTCTTCGGTGGCCATGTCCTTGGTGCTCTGAACCCCGATCTTTTTGAGTTTGAACTCGTCTACGTTGGAGGCCCACTTCAAGGCGTCCTCATAGCTGATCAACCCGCGTTCGTACAGAAAATAAAGAGATTGGTCAAATGTCTGCATGCCATACTGGGAAACACCCTGGGCAATGGCCTCGCGTATGAACTTGGTTTTTTCAGGATTCACGATGCAGTCCTGGATAAACGGGGTGGTGATCATGATCTCTACCGCCGGCACCCGTCCCTTGCGATTGGAACGAGGGATCAGTCGCATCGAGATGATGGCCTTGAGCACGGCTGCCAGTTGGATGCGGATCTGTTTCTGCTGGTGGGGGGGGAACATGGAAATGATGCGGTTAATGGTTTCGGGGGCGTCCAGGGTGTGAAGCGTGGACAGCACCATGTGGCCGGTTTCGGCGGCCAGCAGGGCGGTTTCAATTGTCTCCAGGTCGCGCATTTCTCCAACCAGGATGACATCCGGATCTTCACGCAAAGAACTGCGCAAGGCGCGGGCGAACGAGTGGGTGTCGGAGTTGACCTCGCGCTGGTTGATAATGCATTTTTTGTCGCGGTGGAGATATTCTATGGGGTCTTCGATGGTCATGATGTGTTCAATGCGATGGGTGTTGACGTGGTCTATCATGGCGGCCAGAGAGGTGGATTTGCCGCTTCCGGTTGTACCGGTGACCAGGATCATTCCCCGGCGCTCGTCCGCGATTCGTTCCAATACCAGCGGCAGGTTCAGATCATGAATGGACTTGATCAGGGTCGGAATGATGCGCATGACAATACCGATTGCGCCGCGTTGTTGAAACACATTGCAACGGAACCTTCCCAATCCGGGAACGCTGTAAGACATGTCGATTTCGTGATCCTGTTTGAATTGTTCTTTCTGACGGGTTCCCATGATCGAAAAAGCCATGGTGATGGTGTCTTCCTGCATGAGCCGTTTGAGCTCCACCAGTGGATGGAGGGTGCCGTCGATTCTGAGAACGGGATGGTTACCGACTTTCAGGTGGAGATCGGACGCGTTACGCTCTACCGCAATTTTCAGTAGATCATCTATGTTCATGACTCGCGCCTCCGCCGTATATTATAAGCTTTTCTGGAAGGATATCAAGTTTGGGAACGGATCCGGATATGATCAGGGCAACGCTGCCGGCAGGGGGTAGTGAACCCCCGACTGCACGATCTCCACATCCGGAATGCCCTGATTCAGGAGTTTCTGCCTGAGGCTGGTGAGCGAATCGGCTTCTCCATGAACCAGGAAGATCTTTTTCAAGCGGTCCAGGTCGTGTTTGCCCAGCCATTCCTGCATCTCCTTGTAGTCTGCATGGGCGGAAAAAGCATTCAGCGTCACGACTTCCGCTTTGACGGGGTAATCTTTGCCGAATATTTTAACTGAGGGATGTCGTTCCACCAGTTTCCGACCCAGGGTGTTTTCCGCCATGAAGCCCACAATCGCCACGATGTTGCGGGGTTTGCCGATGTGGTTTTTCAAATGGTGAAGGATGCGGCCGTTTTCAGCCATGCCGCTGGCGGAAATGATGACAGCCGGCCCCTCCAGGTCGTTGATTTCACGCGATTCGCGCACGGATGTCACGTAGCGGATGGTTTCAAACCCGAAAGGATCGATGTTTTTGGACAAAAAGTAATCCACGGTTTCACGGTCAAAACATTCCGGGTGGATTTTAAATATCGAGGTGGCGTTTACGGCCATGGGGGAGTCGATGAAAATGGGAAGGGCATGGATGCGGCGTTCGCGGGTCAATTGGTGAATAAAGTAAATGAGTTCCTGGGTGCGTTCAATGGTAAAGGCGGGGATAATGACTTTCCCACGGCGCTCTGTGGCGCGCCGGATCACCTTTTCCAGTGATTCCCGGGCCATGCCGATCGATTCGTGCAAACGGTTTCCATAGGTGCCTTCCAGGACCAGGTAGTCCATTGGCGGCAAGATTTCGGGGTCGCGGATAATGGGTAGATTGGGACGGCCGAGGTCGCCGGAAAATCCGATACACATGCCGTTATCGATCTCGAGGTGGACGGTGGCGGCGCCCAGAATATGGCCGGCGTCGTAAAAGTTGGCCTTTACTCCAGGGATCGCGCCAAAGGTTCTATGGTAGCCGTGCCCGGCGAAATGCTGCATGGCGTTTACGGCATCCTGGCTGTCGTAAAGCGGTTCGTAGGCGATGAGGTTGCGCTCCGGGTACTTGCGGGCCTTTTCCGCCAGGTATTCATGATCTTTTTGCTGGATGTATGCGCTATCGAAAAGGATGATGTTGGTGATGTCGCGTGTGGCGGATGTGGCGAATACCGGGCCGTCGAATCCTTTCTTCACCATGATGGGCAAGGCGCCTGAATGGTCGAAATGGCCGTGGGTCAGAATGATCGCGTCCACATCGGCCGGGTTGAACGGCAGGTCACGGTTCTTTTCATAGGATTCCCGCCGGCGCCCTTGAAACATGCCCGAATCGATCTGCAATGTGTGGCCGTCTACGTCCAGGAAATGCTTTGAACCGGTAACCTCCCGGCAGGCTCCGTGGGAGTAAAAGTCGATTTTCATGCCATTAATATACTGGTGATGAGAATAGAACGCAATCCCCGGGTTGACACTTTTCTGCCGCGCGGCTATAGTGAATGAGATTGTGGTGCGTGTGAATGAGCCTAAAAATCCTTGCCTTGACCGCCTTGCTTTCAATTCCCCTGTTCGTGGCTTTGTGGATGCTGGGCCGCTTTGAGAAGCGCCGCAAGCAGCGGATCGTGGATGATTTTCTTGCTTATGCCCATGCCCATCCCGCGTCGGGGCGCAACATGCGTGAAATGCGGCGCGTGTTGTTGCCGGTGGATCTGGATGTATGGCTGCACGCCACGGACAGCAACGGCCGCCTGTTGCGTGGGCGACTGCGTGATCTCTCTTTGAGTGGAACTGCCGCGATCATCGGTGGTTTCCGCCGCCGCCTCGAGCCCGGAATGGAGGTGAACCAGGCGATTATTTCCACGCCGCTGAACCGGTTCTGTGTAGAGTGCATGCGCCTGGTGCGGATCGGTTCGGGACCGGATCGGCATGTGGCGGCCTTTCAATTTCAGCGCATTGATACGGCACAGTTTAAAGAACTGCAACGATTCATCGGTTACCTGGACCGGTATCAGCATCATGAAACTGCCCGGAATTGAGTTTCCCCATCGCCGCCTGTTTGTGGACCTGTTCGGTGAAGCGGTTTTCCTGGTGGGAGGAACGGTCCGGGATTATTTACTTACAGCCGCCCGGCGTGGGGGCCGGGATATCGACCTGGTTGTGACCGGCCGCACTTACGGGGAAATCGAAGAGATTCTCAGCCCCCATGGCCGCACCGGAACCGTGGGAAAGAGTTTCGCCGTCGTCAAGTTCACTGTTGACGGCATGACCTATGATGTGTCTGTGCCGCGCATGGATGCACGCCTGGATCCGCGCCGCCATTCCCACCGCAATTTCGCCATTCTGTCCGGACCGAAAATTACGCTTGAAGAGGATCTCGCCCGCCGTGATTTTACCTGCAACTCAATGGCAATGCGTCTGGTGGACAACGAATTAGTGGATCCGTTCAACGGCAGGGAGGCCTTGCGTCAGCGCCGAATCGTCATGACCGGTCCCGATACGTTCGCAGATGATCCATTGAGGCTATTGCGTTGCGCCCGATTTGCCGCGGTTCTCGGGTTTAAAGTAGACCCGGAAATCATCCGCCGCGCCGCGTCTATTCCCCTGCAAGAACTAAGCCGGGAACGTGTGCAAGAAGAGTTATTCCGCCTGCTCCTGGAACCCCACCGCCCCTCAATGGGTCTGGATGGGTATTTTCGTTTGTCCGTGCTAAAGCAGCTTTTTCCGGAACTGGATCGTCTGGCATTGACCATCCAGGATGCCCAATTTCACCCTGAAACCGATGCCCAGGGCCACCATACCGTCTGGGCCCATACATGCATTACCGTTGACGTGGCGCGACGCTGCGCGCGACTTTTCGCTTTGGATGACAACCGCTCTCTGGCCCTGTTACTGGCTGCGCTGCTGCATGATCTGGGCAAATCCCTAACCACAACCTGGGAGTACAAGCGGGGTCGCATGACCGTGACATCGCCCTTGCACGATTCGCACGGCGTGGACATGGCTGCGGCACTTTTAGAGAGGATCAACGTCGAAACCCGGCAGGGATTTCCCCTCAAGCAGGCCATACTGGACCTGATCCGCAGCCATCACCGTATCTACGAGTTATACCGCAATCGGGAAGAGATCGGCTTCAAAGCGGTCGCCCGCCTGGTCAAGGACATGGATGGAGAAGACCTCCTGCTTTCCCTGCTGGATTACGCCGATCGACGTTCACGTGAACGTGAACCCCTGAATTTTGTCAAGCCGGACGCCATTTTTTCGTGGTTTCGGGAGCGCACCCAGGAGTTTAACCTGAACCGGGAAACCATTCGTCCTTTGATCATGGGGCGCCACTTGCTGCAATACGGGGTTCATCCCGGCCCGGCAATGGGACGCTGGCTGGAGAGGTTGTATGAGCGGCAATTGAGCGGCGATTTTTCCACGGTAGATGAGGGCCTTTCCCTGTTTGAACAGATGATGGAGTCCAACGGAAGCGAAAAGTCGAAAGTCGAAAGTGAAAAGAAGGTGACAGGGGACAGGAGACAGGTGACAGGGAAAAAACGTAGGGGCGGTTCGTGAACCGCCCTGTAGAACGTAGAAGGTAGAACGTAGAAAGCAGGTAAGAAAGCAACATGTGAAAGGCAGGGGACAGGAGACAGGAAGTCGAAAGTGAAAGCACTTGGCGAAGGGCGAGTGGCAAGGGGCAAGAGGCAAGATGACAGGAAGAAATCAGTCGAAAGTTGAAAGTCAAAAGTGAAAACCAAGCGACAAGGAACTCTCTCAACGTTTCTAATCCAGGGCGGGTTTGAAACCCGCCACTACATTCTCAACTTCTTCTCAACTCCCCAACTTTTTAACTTTTTCAACTTCTTTCCTTTTCAACTTTTGGTTCTCTTCCATTTTGTGTGGGTTTGCACGTCACTCTGGTTTAAAAAGGGAAAGGCTTTTGAAGGGTACCCTTTCGGGCATAAATACCCAGTGGGCATAAGTCACCGCTCACCACTTCGGTGTTCTTCGACGGCTTAAGATGGCCATGGTGGATGTTCGGGATGTTTCCGAGGCCGGCTTTCGTCTTCGGGGAGTACCCCTCAGCCGACCATCCTGTCTCAGACCATGGGTCCCCGGAACCTACGTTTGCGTTCGCTTATGCTTTATGCCCTGCGGGTACTCATACTCACAACCGCTTACCAATTACCAATGTGTATTTACCCACACAAAACGT
>DSBM01000124.1 GCA_011049425.1 Candidatus Aminicenantes bacterium | reverse complement strand
AGACCATGGGTCCCCGGAACCTACGTTTGCGTTCACTTATGCTTTATGCCCTGCGGGTACTCATACTCACAACCGCTTACCAATTACCAATGTGTATTTACCCACACAAAACGTAATAGATCCCAACTTTTCAACTCTCCAACTTTAATTGTATTGACAAACAGGCAAAGATACATATAATGTAATATTGTACTAGTACTCTAGTAGATTAGAATAATGAAAGACACAGCGTCAACAGGTAATACGACATGATCCGCTTCGTGCTCGACCCCAAGAGCGGCGTTCCCTTCTACCGCCAGATCATCGACCAGATCCGTTACGGCATCGCCAGCGGCAGCCTGGAAGCGGGCGAACAACTGCCCACCGCTCGGGCCCTGGCCGTGGAACTGAAAATCAACCTGAACACGGTGATCAAAGCCTACAAGGAACTGGAAATCCAGGACGTATTGCAAACGCAGCAGGGATCGGGCACCTTCGTGGGCGGGATCCGTGTCCAGATTCCGGATAGGGAAAAATCAGCCAGGCTGAAGGATATCTGCACCGAATTTGTCAATATCGCCGCCAGTTACGGTTTTACCCCTGAACAATTGGTCCAGGAACTGCAGCGGTGTCGCGGAGGGAAAAAATGAAAAATTGGATGCAAGATCGAAAGCTCATCAATACCGTGTCCCTTGCCCTGCTCATGATCACGTTCGCGGCATTTGGATTACTTACTTACCTGAAAATCATTACCGGTATTACCGTACCCCTGATCGCAATCGCCGCGGCCCTGGCGATCGCCTCGTCGATCCGCATCGCGGACCAATGGGAGAAGGCGGTGGTGCTGCGCATGGGAAAATTCAGGCGCCTGAGGGGACCCGGACCGTTCCTGGTGATCCCCGTGATCGACCGGGTGTACAAGTACATCGACCAGCGTGTACGGGTCACTGACTTCCAGGCGGAGAAAGCGCTGACCAAGGACACGGTGCCGGTCAACGTGGATGCCGTGGTGTACTGGATGGTCTGGGACGCTGAGAAAGCCGCCCTGGAAGTCTGCCGATACAAGGAAGCGGTGGCCTACCTGGCCCAGACGGGGCTTCGGGACACGATCGGCCGCCACGAACTGGCCGATTTGCTTCAGAACCGGGAAAAAATCGCCGCTTCTCTTCAGGAGAGCCTGGACGAGTACACCAACCCATGGGGCATCACCTGCCAGCACGTGGGCATCAAGGACATCATCATCCCGGTCAACCTGGCCAATGCCATGAGCAAGCGCGCCCAGGCGGAACGGGAGCGCCAGGCCCGGGTGATCCTGGGGACCGCGGAAACAGAGATCGCTGAAAAATTCGCTCAAGCCAGCCGCGAATACATAAACAACCCCGTGGCCCTGCAACTGCGCGGCATGAACATGCTTTACGAGGGTTTGAAAGAGAAGGGATCGCTGGTAATCGTGCCCAGCTCGGCCCTGGAAACCATGAACCTGGGCGCAATCAGCGGCATGACCGCCCTGGCTGATTCCAGGCAGGCGCAGGCGGAGCCGCGAGTATCGAATACGCTTACAGGTTCGGACCCGGAAAAAAAGGAGGCGGTTGAAAAATGATGTTTCGGCCGCTGATCCTCCGCCTGTCGGCCGTTTTCGTATTGGCAGCAGCCATGCTGCCCGGCCGGGGGCTCGACCTCACCTTCCGGGGCCAGTTTAACGCCTGGCTGATCGGAAACATCGAAAGCGCGCTGATTTCGCAGGCCGGATTTCAATACATCCCGGAGTTGACCCTGAACCGGGAATGGGGAGGCGGGCTGACTTTGGACGCGGTATTCTCTTTGGACGCCGGCACAACCGGCGAGCACCGCCCCGATGAAAAAGCGGCTGTGACGGGTGACCTCGAGCCCTACCGGCTGTGGACGCGCCTGGCGGGCAACCGCTTCGAAGTACGCGTCGGGTTGCAGAAAATCAATTTCGGTTCTGCCACCCTGTTCCGTCCCCTGATGTGGTTCGACCACATCGATCCCCGGGATCCACTTAAACGCACCAGGGGCGTCAAAGGGCTGTTGTTTCGCTACTATTTCCCGGGCAACGCCAATATCTGGTTCTGGGGCCTGCTGGGCAGCCGGGTGACCAAGGGCTGGGAAACCCTGCCGACGCCCGGGGGAAAAATCGAGCTCGGGGGACGGCTACAACTGCCGCTACCCTCCGGTGAAGCCGCTTTCACGTACCATCACCGCCACGCGGACCTTTCGGGAACATTGGAAGCGCCGCAGGCCATGCCGCTCGGGGAACACCGCTTCGCCCTGGATTGCAAGCTGGATGTGGCTGTCGGGCTGTGGTTCGAGCTGGCCGCGATCCAACGCGACACGAACCTGCCGCTGCTGCGTCACCAGCGCATGTGGACCGTGGGCACAGACTACACCTTCGCCTGGGGAAACGGTCTGCATGTCCTGGCGGAGTATTCGCAAACGGCGTGGGCGGACCGCCTGTTCGGCAGTGGTGAACACACCCGCATCCTGGGTTTGATGATGAATTACCCCATCGGCCTGCTCGACCAGGTATCCGGTGTCTACTACTGGAATCCCGGGCAACACAACCATTACCTGTGGGTGAACTGGCAGCGGACCAGTGATCACTGGCAATTCCACTTCACATTATTTCTGAATCCCGAAGCGGAAACCAGGAATCCGGCCCGGGATCCGGCCGCGGGGTTCTCCGGCAACGGATTCCGCGTCATGGTCGTATTCAATCACTGAATGGAGAAAAGAAAATGGATGAGCAAAGAACTGATATGAACAACAATTCGAACCCGATCATCATCCGCACGGATCATGTGCGCAAAACCTTCCCCATGGGACCCACCACCCTGGTGGCCCTGGACGATATCAGTCTGGATTTCAAGCGCGGCGGGTTCGCGGGCCTGGTGGGACCCAGCGGATCCGGCAAAACCACGCTGCTCAACATCATCGGTTCTCTGGACGTTCCTACCTCGGGCAACGCGATGGTCCTGGGGCGGCGGGTGGAATCCCTTTCCCATAAGCAGTCCGCCGCCCTGCGCAACCGCCATATCGGGTTTATCTTCCAGACCTTCAACCTGCTGCCCGTGTACACGGTTTTTGAGAACGTGGAGTTCCCCCTGTTGTTGCAGAACCTTGCGGGTTCACGGCGACGCAAACTGGTCATGGACGCCCTGGAATGGGTCGGCCTGGCGGACCGGGCGGATTCCAGGCCCGGACAACTCTCCGGGGGCCAGAGCCAGCGCGTGGCCATCGCCCGGGCGGTGGTTAAAAAGCCGGAGCTGGTGCTGGCGGACGAACCCACGGCCAACCTGGATGCAAAAAACTCCCACCACATCATGCGAACCATGGTGCACTTGAACGAAAATCTGGGTATAACCTTCATCTTCGCCACCCACGACGAAAAAGTCATGGGTTACCTGAAGCGCGAGATCACCCTGAACGACGGCCGGGTTGCCCAGGACCGCGCCATAGCGGGGAGGACGACATGATCATTCCGCGACTCGCTTTCCGCAACGTCTGGGGAGCCGGCCTGCGCACCTGGCTCAACGTCATATCTCTCTCTTTCGCCTTCGTGGCCATCATTTTCCTGCAGGGATTGTACAACGGCATGAGCCGCCAGGTGGAAAAAGCCACCATGGATGCCCAGTATGCCGGTGGTCACTACTGGCAGGAAGACTACGATCCCTACGACCCCCTGACCCTGGACGACGCCCACGCCGTTGTCCCCCCCGCGCTGGCGGATCAGGTGGCCGCCGGTGACGCGGTTCCCATCCTGGTGCGACCGGCCACCATCTATCCCAACGGGCGCTTTCAGAACGCCCTTCTCAAAGGTATTCCCCCGGACCAGTCCGTACTGACCATCCCCACCCACGTACTTTCAGGCGATGAAACCGGCATTCCGGCGTTGATCGGCCATCGCATGGCACGCACCACCGGCCTGGTAAAGGGAGACTACGTCACCGTGCGCTGGCGGGATGCCGGAGGAACTTTCGATGCCGACGAGATCCGCATCGCAGAAGTAATGCAGACTGATGTTTCAGGTATTGACTTCGGGCAGTTGTGGATTCCCCTGGAAAAACTGCGGGCCATGACGACCATGCCCGGGCAGGCCACCTTCATGGTGCTGCGCAGGGGCTCGCCATTCAAGGAGTCCGTGCCGGGCTGGAAACACAGGGACCTGGATTTCCTCCTAAAGGATCTGCGGGCCCTTTTCATGTCCAAGTCCCTGGGAGGAAGTGTATTCTACATTGTGTTGCTGCTGCTGGCCATGCTGGCCATCTTCAACACCCAGGTGTTGTCGGTATTCCGCCGCCGAAAAGAGATGGGGACGCTCATGGCACTGGGCATGACCCGGCAAAAAGTGATCGCCCTGTTTACCCTGGAGGGCGCCATGTACGCCGTGCTGGCGGGACTGGCCGCCGCGGTGTACGGGTTGCCCCTGTTGTTGTATATGGCCACGCATGGCTTCGGCCTGCCGGAAGCCACGGACAACTTCGGTTTCGCCATGGGCAACCGCATCTTCCCGACCTATACCGCCGGCCTGATCCTGGGCACGACCCTGCTGGTCCTTGTTGTGACCACCGTAGTCAGCTACCTGCCCACCCGAAAAATCGCCAAGTTGAATCCCACGGATGCACTAAAGGGGAAACGGCCATGATCCGCTTTTTAATGAAGGGCTTGTTGCGGGACCGTTCGCGTTCCCTGTTTCCGCTACTCACGGTTTTTCTCGGCGTGGTGCTGGCGGTTTTCTTTTACTCCTTCATTCAGGGCGTTATGTCGGACATGCTCACAACCACCGCCCATTTCCAGACCGGCCATGTGCGTGTCATGACCCGGGCCTACGCACAGGAGGCGGACCAGGCCCCCCTGGACCTGTCACTCGTGGGAGTGGACAGGTTGATGGGTGATTTGCGGGAGACATACCCCGACACGATCTGGGTGCCACGCATCCATTTCGGGGGCCTGATCGACGTGCCCGACGAACAGGGTGAAACCAGGGCCCAGGGCCCGGTGACGGGAATGGCCGTCAACCTGCGGGCGAAATCCAGCCCGGAACACAAGTTGCTCAACATCCGCGACTCTCTGGTTCGCGGAGCCATGCCCGCGAAACGCAATGAAATCCTTTTGGGTGATGCATTCGCACGCAAACTGGAAGTGGATCCCGGAGACACGGTCACCCTGATCAGCTCCACCATGTTCGGCAGCATGGCCATGGCAAACTTCACCATCTCCGGAACCGTCCATTTCGGTATCGCCCCCATGGACAGGGGCGCCATGATCGCCGACATCTTTGACATCCGCTATGCCCTGGACATGGAGGACGCGGCGGGGGAGATCCTGGGATTCCTGCCGGACGACATCTATGACGATGAGCGGGCCACGGCCATGGTCGCGGGCTTCAACCGCGAGTACGGCAAATCGGAAGATCCGTTCTCTCCGCGCATGGGCACGTTACCCGAGGAAAGCGGTCTGGAGATGTATTTCCACATGATGAAAGCCATGGGCTTCATTATTGTCCTTATTTTCCTGGTGGCCATGTCCCTCGTATTGTGGAACGCCGGCCTGATGGGCAGCCTGCGGCGGTACGGAGAAATCGGCGTGCGCCTGGCCATCGGGGAAGACAAAGGGCACGTGTACCTCACCCTGGTCATGGAGTCACTGATGATCGGCGTGGCCGGATCCATACTGGGCACCCTGTGCGGGGTCGGATTGGCCTACCTGATGCAGATTCACGGCATCGATTTCGGTTCCATCACCCGCAACTCGTCCCTGATGATATCCAACGTCTACCGGGCGCGTGTCACCACCGGCAGTTTCCTCGTGGGCCTGGCACCGGGGATCCTGTCCACCCTGCTGGGCACGGCCATCGCCGGAATCGGTATTTTCAAGCGCCAGACCTCGCAACTGTTCAAGGAGCTGGAAACATGAAAACTCTCCATGCCATCGCATTGGTCATTATGCCCATCGGGCTTCTCGCCCAAACGCCGTCCGCCGCAGAGATCCTGCGCCGCGTCGACGCCAATATCCTGGCGGACAGCAAAATCGTGGAATCGAAAATGATCATCCACGGCCGCCGCGGCACGCGCACCGTAGTGGCCAAATCCTGGCAACGCGGGGGCACCGACTCCTTTACCGAGTACCTTTCCCCGCCGCGGGAAAAAGGCACCAAGATGCTCAAACTGGGCGACCGGCTCTGGACCTACTCACCGGCCACGGACCGCACCATCCTCATCAGCGGCCACATGCTGCGCCAGTCCGTCATGGGCTCGGACCTCTCCTACGAAGACATGATGGAGGATCCCTCCCTGGAAAACACCTACGACGCAAGTATCGCCGGCAGCGAAGAAATCGCGGGCCGCCCGGCCTGGATCCTGGACCTGAAGGCGAAGTCTGGCGATGTGGCTTACGACAAGCGGCGCATCTGGGTGGACAGGGAACGGTTCATCATCCTCAGGGAGAACCTCTACGCCAAGAGCGGTAAACTGCTCAAACAGGTGACCATCGAGGAAGTGGAACGGGTCGATGACCGCTGGGTGGCCCGTTCCCTGACATTCAAGGACATGCTCAAGCACGGAGACGGCACGCGCATGCTGGTTGAGTCAATCCACTTCAACCCGGATATCCCGGACCACATCTTTTCCAAGGCCGCCCTGCGCAGATAGTCCACCAGGTGTGAAAACCGGCGGCTCCAATGTTGCGTATCAAGTCCCTGGAGGGTTTGCCATGAAAAATCTGATTGGAGCTTTGTGTGTTGTTTTGTGCCTGTTGGCCGTGGCGGTTTCAGCCCCGGCACAGAAAGCGGTTGCCACAAACGCCGCCAAAGAAAAGACCGAGGTCGAAGACCCCTACCTGTGGCTGGAAGAAGTTCTTGGCGGGCCGGCATTGACCTGGGTGCGCGCCTGCAACGCGGCATCCAGCCTGGAACTGGCATCGGGAAAAGATTTTCAACAATTGAAAGAGGAATTGCGGAAAATCATGGATTCCAACGCCCGTATCCCATTCGTTTCCAAGCGCGGCGAATACTACTACAACTTCTGGAGAGACGCAAAGCATCCCCGCGGCATCTGGCGCCGCAGCACGCCTGAGGAGTATCGCAAGGCCGACCCCGAGTGGGAGGTGATACTGGATGTGGATGCCCTCAATAAGGCGGAAAACATGAACTGGGTGTGGAAAGGCGCTGATATCCTGAAAGCCGGCGGTTACCGGCACATGTTGGTCAATCTCTCCCGCGGAGGCGCGGACGCCACCGAAGTGCGCGAATTCGATATAGAAACAAAGGCATTCGTAGAAGACGGCTTCCGTTTGCCCGAAGCCAAGGGCGGCATGAGCTGGATTGACAAGGATTCCGTGTACGTAGCCACGGATTTCGGGCCGGACACGCTCACCACCTCGGGCTACCCCCGCATCGTAAAGTTGTGGAAACGGGGTACCCCGCTTGCCGAAGCAGAAATCGTATTCCAGGGCGAAAAAACCGACATGAGCGTGGGCGCTTACTACGACGACACCAAAGGTTACGAACGTCATTTCGTTTACCAGACACCGGCCTTCTATAAGAACCGGGTTTTTTTGAGGCAGGATGACGGCAAACTGGTCCGCATCGAAGTGCCGGAAGACGCCAATGCCGGAGTTCATCGGCAATGGTTGATGGTGACCCTGCGCAGCGCCTGGCAAACGGGAGGCAGCACTTACCCCTCGGGCAGCCTGATCACCATCAAGTTCAGTGATTTCATGCAGGGCAAACGGAATTTTTCGCTGCTCTATGAACCGGCGGAAAACAATTCGCTCTCCGGCACCAGTTGGACAAAAAACCACCTGATTCTCAACATCATGGAAGATGTAAAAAGCAAGCTGGTGGTTTTGACCCCCACAGACGGGAAATGGAAACAGGCGGTCTTCACGGGCGCACCGGAAAATGTTGAAGCGCGAGCATGGGGCATCGACAGCGATGAGAGCGACGATTACTTCATGACCGTTACGGGGTTTCTTACCCCCAGCAGCTTGTATTGGGGAACCATTGGCGAAACACCCGTTCAGATCAAATCTACCCCGGCTTTTTTTGACGCATCTGATATGGAAGTGAGCCAGCATTTCACCGTCAGCCAAGATGGTACCCGAATTCCCTATTTCCAGGTGAACCGCAAAGACCTGAAAGCGGACGGGAAAAACCCGACCCTGCTGTATGGATACGGCGGTTTTGAAATCCCCATGACGCCGGGCTACGGAGCTACCACGGGACGCGCCTGGCTGGAACCGGGCGGCGTGTACGTTTTGGCCAACATCCGCGGCGGCGGGGAGTACGGGCCGCGCTGGCACCAGGCGGCTTTAAAGGAAAAGCGGCACAAGGCTTTTGAAGATTTTGCGGCGGTCGCCAAAGACCTGTTCAAGCGCGGCATTACCTCTCCTGACCACCTGGGCGCAATGGGCGGCAGCAACGGCGGCCTGCTCGTGGGCAACATGATCACCCTTTACCCCGAGTTGTTCAAGGCCATTGTCTGCCAGGTGCCGCTGCTCGACATGAAACGCTACAACAAGCTGCTGGCCGGCGCCAGTTGGATGGCCGAGTACGGTAACCCGGACAAGCCCGAAGAATGGGCGTTCCTGAAAAACTATTCTCCTTACCACAACCTGAAAGAAGGGGTGAAATATCCCGGCACGCTGTTTACCACTTCCACCCGCGATGACCGGGTCCACCCGGGGCATGCGCGCAAGATGATGGCCAGAATGCAGGCCATGGGCCAGGACGTGCGCTATTACGAGAACACCGAAGGCGGACACGGCGGCGCCGCGGACAACAGCCAGCGAGCGTACATGTGGGCCATCTCCTACAACTTCCTGTGGCGGCAACTGCGCTGAACCCGGATTATCCGGATTATAAGGAATAAAGAATGGTTCTCTTCCATTTTGTGTGGGTAAATCCGCATAGATGATGAGCGAGAAATTGTTGTGATGAGTACCCAGAGGGCATACATACCCGCAGGGCATAAAGCATAAGCGAACGCAAACGGCAGGTTCCGGGGACCCATGGT